>JANMSA010000554.1:0-2868 GCA_031388865.1 Acidobacteriota bacterium
TAAAGATGTGGATGCTGAAGGAAGACCTGATCGTATCACCTGGCCTCGGCTTCAGGCCTGACCACACGGGAGGCAATTGGTCAGGAGTGAATTCTGCGGATCGCGTCGCGGATGTGGAGCAAGCGGGCGCGGTCGCGGCTCACAGCGGGATGGCCTCGCGCTCGATGTCGTCACGAAGGTAGGGGCTGATCGAGCCGCGCGTCAGAACGTCGACGCCGACCCCGAGGAGTGACCGAAGCTCGCGTTCGAGCGCGATGAGGTCCAGCAGCGAACGACCCTGCTCCATCTCGACGAGGAGATCCAGATCGCTTCCGGCGCAAGCGTCTCCTCGTGCGCGAGAACCGAACACCCGCACGTTCCCCGCCCCGAACTTCGCCGCCACCCGTGCGATCCGTTCCCGTTCCTGTGCAATCAGTGGATCCACGAAGTGATGATAGCTTCGATGGGCCGTTCCGCGCGACGAAGACGCACGGCGGACACTCCATGCAGGTGCGCGGTCCTCGCCCTGCGGCAGGGGATCCTTCGTCGTCCTCCGCTGATGATGCGGGCTTCGGCGATTCAGGATGACAGCCGCTTGAGGGTCGTCCCCTACTCCGGCGGCGCTCGCCACCCGCAAAGGGTTCCTGCCGCGGTCGTTGACACTTTGCGACTTCGAGACCTACTCCAGAATCTCCGCCCGGTTCCCCTCTTCGGTGAGCCACACCTTGCGGTCGCCGGCGCGGTTCTTCGACAGGAGCATGTCGATGGTGGCGAACGCCGGAACGATGTCGTCCATGGTCAGCCGCACCAGGCGGCGCGTGTTCGGGTCCATAGTGGTCTCGCGGAGCTGGGAGGGGTTCATCTCCCCCAGTCCCTTGAAACGCTGGATGTTGACCTTTCCCTTCAGACCTTCCGCCGCGATCTGCGCCAGCCGCCCTTCACGCTCTCCCTCGTCGAGGGCGTAGTAAACATGTTTACCAACGTCGATGCGGAACAGTGGAGGCATGGCTACGTAGACGTGGCCCTCTTCAACGAGCTTGCGGAAATGCTTCACGAAAAGCGCGCAAAGCAGCGTAGCGATGTGCGCGCCGTCGGAGTCTGCATCGGCGAGGATGCAGATCTTTCCGTAGCGCAGGCCATCGAGCTTGTCCGTGCCGGGGTCGACGCCGAGAGCGACGGCGATGTCGTGGACTTCCTGGGAGGAGAGCACCTGGCCGGACTCCACTTCCCACGTGTTCAGGATCTTGCCGCGGAGCGGCATGATGGCCTGGAACTCGCGGTCGCGGGCCTGCTTCGCGGAGCCGCCGGCGGAGTCGCCTTCGACGAGGAAGAGC
This sequence comes from Acidobacteriota bacterium, assembly GCA_031388865.1. Lineage (GTDB taxonomy): Bacteria > Acidobacteriota > Thermoanaerobaculia > Gp7-AA8 > Gp7-AA8 > QHVT01. The sequence goes on from JANMSA010000554.1 coordinate 1,314, forward strand.
TCCGTGCGGCTCAGGTCCTGCGCTGAGCAGTCAGCAAGCTTGCCCGGCAACGCGGGGCCTGAGGTCAGCTTCTTCCGCTCGATCTTCTTGCTCTGCTTGAGACGCGTCGCGGCCTGGTCGATGGCGACGTGCGCGATCCTCTCCGCATCCGCGACGTGGTTGTTCAGCCAGATCGAAAAGGCGTCCTGCGTGACGCCGGAGACGAATGCAGAGGCTTCGCGCGACGAGAGCCGGTCCTTGGTCTGACCGGTGAACTGCGGATTGGTCATGCGCACGGAAAGGATCGAGCTGCACCGCGCCCAGACGTCCTCCGGCGCGAGCTTCACCCCGCGGGGGAGCATATTGCGGAACTCGCAGAACTCGCGGATGGCCTCCGTGAGACCGGTGCGGAAGCCATTCACGTGCGTCCCGCCCTGCGCCGTCGGGATGAGGTTCACGTAGCTCTCCCCGACGATGTCGCCATCCTCCGGCAGCCACACCACCGCCCAGTCCACTTCGTTGTCCTGCCCCTTGAAGTGTCCGGTGTACGGCCGCTCGGGCAGGATGGTGCTGCCGGCGAGCTCGGAGAGCAGGTAGTCCGTCAGTCCATCTTCGAAGTACCACTGCTCGCTGTCCGCGGGATCCTGCTCGCTGATGAAGCGCATGCGCAGCTTCGGTGAGAGCACCGCCTTGGCGCGCATGACGTGCTTGAGGCGCGGGACCGAGTACTTCGGCGAGTCGAAGAACGTCTCGTCGGCCCAGAAGCGGACCGTCGTTCCGGTGTTGCGCTTGCCGACCTGCCCGACGATCTTGAGCTCCGAGGTCTTCTTCCCGTCCGCGAACGACATCGAGTATTCGTTGCCGTCTCGGCGCACCCACACCTGCAGCTTCTTCGACAGCGCGTTCACGACGGAAACGCCCACGCCGTGCAGCCCGCCAGAGTAGCGGTAGTTCTTGTCGGAGAACTTCGCGCCCGCATGCAGACGCGTGAGGATGACTTCGACGCCGGTGACGCCTTCCCTGGCGTGCTTGTCGACCGGCATCCCGCGGCCGTTGTCCTGCACCGACACCGAGCCGTCGTCGTGCAGAGTGACCGTGATCTCGTCGGCGTGACCGGCGATGGCTTCGTCAGCGGAGTTGTCGATCACCTCCTGCGCCAGATGGTTCGGGCGCTCGGTGAGCGTGTACATGCCCGGGCGTTTGCGCACCGGCTCCAGTCCGGTCAGGACTTCGATGGCTGAGGAATCGTATGAGGAGGAGGTCATGGGTTGGGGTGAGGCGGAGGGATTCTAGCAGCCGCTATCGCCGTCGCGCCGGTTGTCTGTTGTCGGTTGTCGGTTGTCTGAGACGACGCGGCCGCGCGAGCTTTCAACGCTGGTTTGGGGACGGACGGATTCTACGAGGCGAAGAGTGGAGAGCAGCATTCCATGCTTGCCCAGGATGACTAGTGGAGCGGTGGGCTCTCAGCCCAGAGGCCACCAATCAACGACAGCGTCCACCGACAATCCTCGTCCCGCTGAAAACTCGCGATAACTTACGTCCAGGCCGCGATCTCTCAGACAACGGACAACCGACA
>JANMSA010000787.1:0-2069 GCA_031388865.1 Acidobacteriota bacterium
CCTCGCCTACGGACGCGCCACGATGTCGTTTCCCGTCCCGTCGCAGTTCTGGCCGGTGTTCGGCGCGATCTTCATGTTCCGGCTGATGATCTACATGTACGATCTCGCGCACACCGCCGGCCGTCCGTCGCTGCGCGACTACCTGCGCTATTTCTTTTTGCTCCCGAATTACTACTTCCTGCTCTTTCCCGTCGTTGATTCCCAGACGCTCCGGCGCAGCTACTTCAGGCGCGACATCCATGATGTCGCGCAGCAGGGCGTCCTGTGGATTGTGCGCGGGACCATCCAACTTCTCCTGTACCGGCTGATTTATCACTGGAAGCCGGCGTCGAACGCTCCAGACGAGGTCACGACATTCGGTGCGCTGGCAATGACGATGGTGCTCACCTACCTGCTGTATCTGCGGGTCTCGGGGCACTTCCACATCATCGGGGGGTTTCTTCACCTTTTCGGGTACGACCTTCCGGAGACGCACCGGCGGTACCTGCTGGCCCACAGCCTGACGGACTTCTGGCGGCGCATCAACATCTACTGGAAGGACTTCATGGTGAAGCTAGTCTACTTCCCCGTGTACTTCAGGCTGCGCCGCAGCGGGGAGGTGAGGGCCCAGGTGATGGCCACGATCCTCGTGTTCGTGGTGACGTGGTTCCTGCACGCCTGCCAGTGGTTCTGGCTGCGCGGCGAGTTTCTCATGACGTGGCCGGACACACTGTTCTGGGCGATTCTGGGCGGGCTCGTGACCATCAACCTGCTCGTCGAGCGGCATCGTCCTGCCGCGCGGCGTGCCGCTGGGTGGCAAGCGAAGGTAATCTACGGCGCGAAGGTTTCCGGCACGTTCATGCTGATCGTGACGCTCTGGTCGCTTTGGAACGCGCCGACCGTGGGAGAGTGGATCGATCTCGTGACCTGGTGGCAGGTCGGATAACCGCCGCAAGGCGACAAGCTGGGAGAGCGCACGCGCATGAACGACATCAAGAGCACCATTCGCCGCCATATCCTGACTGAATATCTGCCGGGGGAGTCCGAGGCGAACCTCGCGGATGATACTCCGCTGCGTACCAGCGGCATCCTCGACTCCATGGCGACCCTGAGCCTTGTGAGCTTCCTGGAGTCGCAGTTCGGGATCACGATCGACGCTCACGAGACCGGGATCGAGCAGTTCGACCGGTTGTCCGACATCGCGGACCTGGTCGCGCGCAAGAAATCGGGCGTGTAGCGGGAGTTGAGAGATGGCCGTCAACCTTTGCGAATACCTCGACAACAGCGCAGCGGCCAGGAGCGGCCACGTCGCCGTCGTGGAGCCCGGTGGACGGTCACTGACGTATCGCGAACTGAACGATCGGGCTGCCCGGATCGCCTCGCTGCTGATCGAGCGCGGTGTGCAGCCGGGCGATCGCGTCGGTGTGGTTGCCCCCAAGAGCGTGGATGTCGTCGCGACGCTGTTCGGAATTATGAAGGCCGGCGCGGTCTACGTCCCGGCCGACTACAGCGCCCCGGTGGCGAGGACCCAGACGATCATGGCCGACTGCGCGGTCGCGGCGCTCTTCCTGGACCCGTCCGTGGCCGACATCGCCGGCAGTTGGCCTGGCGACGCACCGCCTCAGAACGTCTTCTGGCTGGGTGAGGCGCCGGCGGCTTCGGGTCTGGTGGCTGAACGAACGCTGGATGCGGCGCTGACTGTCGTCCCAGACCGACCCGCGCGGCTCGCCGGCGCCGGCGATCTGGCGTACATCCTCTACACCTCAGGTTCCACCGGGATCCCCAAAGGCGTGTCAATCACCCACGAGAACGCCACCAGCTTCGTCGAGTGGTGCTCCGCCGAGTTCGGACCCACCTCGGACGACCGCTTCAGCAGCCACGCGCCATTTCACTTCGACCTGTCGATCTTCGATCTCTACGTGGCGCTCAAGCACGGCGCCACGCTCTATCTGATCACCGAAACGCTGGGCAAGACGCCGCAGGAGCTCGCTCAGTTCATCGCCCGCCACCGCCTGACGGTCTGGTATTCGACCCCCTCAATTCTGAGCCTGCTGGCACAGTTTGGCGGACTCGATCGGGCCGACTGCAGC
>JANMSA010000558.1:0-1669 GCA_031388865.1 Acidobacteriota bacterium
GTCAGCGTCATCGATACCGGGCGTCTTCGCGAGGTCAGCCGTATGAATGCTGGTCCCGCTCCGCACAGGATCGTCTTCGATCGCGACGCGCGCTTTGCATTCGTCAGCAACGGCGGCGACGGAACGCTTTCGGTCATCGACATTCGAAGGTTCACCGAGACCCGGCGAGTCGCTACGGGAGCCTCGCCGGTCAGTCTGGCGTACTCGTTTTTCAGCGGTGCCGTTTACGCCGCGCATACGAATGGCAGCGTCGTCGTGGTCGACGCACGCGATCATTCGGTACGCAGCCGCATCGAGACCGCGCCCGGCGCCACCGCGCTGGCCTTCAGCCGTGACGGGCGATGGGGATTCGTCACCAACAGCGAGGACGATTCTGTCTACATCCTCGACGCATCAACCGGGAGCGTGATGCATCAGGTCACTGTCGGCAAAAAGCCCGATCAGGTCGCATTCACCGACGCCTTCGCCTACGTTCACGCATCAGGGTCGGAGGAAATGACGCTGGTGAGGCTGGCCTCTCTGAAGAAGGATGCCGAACCGGACGTGACCCGCTTTCCGGCCGGTCAGGTCGCGCCTGAGTGGGCCCCGGGTGGGCCGTCGCTTGCGACTTCGGTCGTTCCTGCTCCCGAACCGAACGCCGTCATCGTCTCCAACCCCGCTGACCGGGTCATCTATTACTACGTCGAAGGCATGGCTGCGCCGATGGGAAGCTTTCAGAACTACCGTCGCGAAGCGGCTGGGGTCATGGTCGTCGATCGAAGCCTGCGTGAGATCGAGCCGGGCCTCTACGCCACCTCGATACGCCTGTCTCGGGGCGGGCGATTCGACATCCCTCTTCTCATCGATGCACCTCGCATCTCTCATTGTTTCGACATCGCGCTCGACGTCGCCCCCGCACCGGGAAGCCCGGAAAGCAAAGTAGCAATTCGCGTAGAGCCTCTGTTCGATACCGTGCGCACAGCCGTGGGGATTCCGCTGCCGGTTCGTTTCCGCCTGACCGATCGCGAGACCGGACGTCCGGTGAGCGACCTGCGCGATCTGCAGGTTCTCGCCTTCAGCCCCGGTACGTTCCAGATGCGGCAGACTGCCCGGGCACTCGGCGAGGGCGTCTACGAGGCCATCGTCACACCGCCCCAAGCGGCCGCCATCTATCTCTTCCTGGCCTGCCCGTCGCTCAAGTTGACGTACCGCGACCTTCCCCGTTGGACGCTTCAGGCAACAGAATCGGATGCAGTTGCAGTGAAAAGGACGGCATTCGATGCGACGAAATAACCTCCTGGCGATCGCCATTTGTCTCACCGCAACTGCTGGATTCGCTCAGCACGAACATCACCAGCACAAGCAGCCGGCCCCTCCCGCCGCAACCCAGAAGTCCATACGACTGGACATTCCGGACGTGAGCGTTCGCACCCACGATGGCAGGAGCGTCCGCTTCCACCGCGACCTGATCGAGGGGAAGGTAGTGGCGGTGAATTTCATCTTCACCACATGCACCACTGTCTGTCCGCCGATGGGGGCGCTGTTCGGCCAGCTGCAGAACGAGCAGCGTGCCCGGGTCGGCCGCGATGTCTTCCTCATCTCCGTGAGCATCGATCCGGCCGTCGACACGCCGGAACGGCTGGCGGCGTGGGGCAAGAAGTTCGGAGCCGGGCCCGGTTGGACGCTGGTG
>JANMSA010000575.1:0-1699 GCA_031388865.1 Acidobacteriota bacterium
TGAGCGCGCGTGGAAAGTACACCTTGCTGATCACATGAGCGTTATTGATGAGCGAGTTGGCGCTCGTGACCACCGCATTGGCGAAGAACGTCCACAACAGAAGCCCGGCGTAGGCGAACAGTGGGTACGGAACGCCGCCCGGCAGACCGCTCAGAGCGTGGAGTCTGCCGAAAAAAGCGACGAAGATGATTGTTGCTAGGAGCGGCTGCAGAATGGCCCACAGCGCTCCCAGGAGCGTTTGCTTGTAGCGTACCGTGACGTCGCGCCAGGTCAGGAACGCCAGCAACTCGCGATGGGTCCAGATCTCGCGAAGATCGCGCGGCGCCCATCGCCGTTCCGGCTCGATGGTGATGACCGGCTCGTCGGGAAGAGCCGCTTCTGCGATCGGTCGAAGCACCGGGCGAGCATATAGGAGTGCCGGCACGGCCGCCTGCGCTGGTTGCTTCGCTGATCCACGTACGGCTGCCACGTGGGACTGTTCTACCGCGCAGACTCACGGCATTCCTGGATCAGGTTCCGGTGAGCAGCCAGCGGTCCTCTTCCTGCAGCGCCAGACCGGCGGCCTGCCGGTACACGGCGCGGTATCGCTTCAGCGTCACCATCGGATCGAGCTCCTGCAACGTGATGAAAGGATCCGGCCAGGACTACCGAGCCGAGGAAAGAGAAATCGATCGACGCGCTCGTGATGGGCGGACGACTTTCCAGCACCCGAGGTTCGAACGCGTGATTCACGGACCTGGGCGGGAGGGGCATCAAGGGCTCATGCCTGTTGCTTGCATGAGGGCGCCGCCTTCGGCACCTTCTCCCCCGGGCGCGGAGGAGAAGGCTCTCGAGGGGAGGTGCGGCGCGACTGGGACGTCGTTCGCTCCCCTGGAAGAACAAACATCGAGGGCCTTCTCCCCTCCGCAGAGGGGAGAAGGTGCCGAAGGCGGATGAGGGGTCCTCTCGTGGCCATCCAGGCTCGTGAGTATGGGGCGGCCGCAGCTGCATGTCGGGAATGCCATGCCATGGCTGCAACCCGTGCGACACTCCCGGATATGAAGGAACGCTGGATTCCTGTGGCGTCTCCTTCGCTCACCGGCAATGAGAAGGCGTACGTCCTCGATTGTCTGGAGTCGAACTGCATCTCTTCGATCGGCGAGTATGTCGCACGATTGAAGCCCTTACCCATGGAGCCCAGAGCGAGCGTGAAGGCGACGAGCAAAGCACAGACATTCACCCAGCGCGTCCACGCCGTGACGGCGCGCGCGATCCGCTTCTCGACGCTCGATGCGATCTGCGTGGCGCTCTCGTGCCAGCCTGGCGACATTCTCCGGTTCGAGCCGGCGCAGGACGAACGCGAGCGACCGCCAGCGCGCAAACGGAGCGCACGCCGATGAACACGCCCGAGGCCTGTAACGGCCGCAGCGGCATTGGACGGCGAACAGATCGGCGCCGCCACCTCGGCCACCGCGCTGGTGAATGGTTTGAGGAATGGAGGCTCGACCATCCGCAGCGCTGAGGTGACCCGCTTATGATGGCCGCCGCTCATGAGCACTCCTGAACGATCGATGTGGAGCGGCTCTGCGCTCCGGGATCCGGCTTCGCTCCGCGCATTTCTGAGGAGTGCCGCTTCCCGTTCACCCTTCCGTCGCGTGCTGATGGTCGATCCCGCGCACTTTCAGGTCAGGCACGTGATCAATCCCCACATGGAGGGGAT
>JANMSA010000609.1:0-4216 GCA_031388865.1 Acidobacteriota bacterium
CACTCGGAGACGCATCGCCAGATCCTCCGTGACCCCTGCCGGGGTCGAGATCATCACGGGGGTGCGGACCGGTGGTCGCTCGCTTCGCGCGCACCACCGGCTACCCTACGGGCCGCCTCCAGCGGCCACGCGCTAGCTCGAGCACGCCGGCCAGGATCGCACTCGCACCAGCGTGTGGCCGTTAGGGGTTCACCTCCGCAGGCTGCTGACAATCACCGACGTCTCAGACCAGCAGCCCTTCCACCCTGGCGATGATGGCGTCGATGGCGACGTGATTCTCTCCCCCCTCGGGGATGATCAGGTCGGCGTGGCGCTTGGACGGCTCGACGAACTCCTCGTGCATGGGGCGGACGGTGGTGACGTACTGGTCGATCACGGACTCCATGCTCCGGCCGCGCATTTTGATGTCGCGCACCAGGCGGCGCATGAAGCGGATATCCGGCGGGGTGTCGACGTAGAGCTTGATGTCGATCTTCTTGCGGAGCTCGGGCTCCGCGAGGACGAGGATCCCTTCGACGATGATGACCTTGCGGGGCTCGACGCGGTGTGTGTCGGACGTCCGCGAGTGCGACGTGAAGTCGTAGATCGGGACTTCGACTGCCGCGCCCTTGCGGAGCACGTCCACATGGCGAACGAGCAGCTCCGTCTCCAGCGAGTCGGGGTGGTCGAAGTTGATGTGGTGCCGCTCCTCGGGATTCAGACCTTCGAAGTTGCGGTAGTACGAGTCATGCGAGATCCATTCGATGCGGTCTTTGCCGACACGATCGTAGATCGCGCGTGCGACGGTGGTCTTCCCCGAGCCGGTTCCGCCGGCGATGCCGATGATGACCGGCTTCATCCGCTCATCTCGTCGTACTCGTTCTGAGTCAGGAAGTCGGTGAGGTCCTCATTCCCGCAGGTGATGCAGATGATCGATGCCAGCTTGCCGTTCAGGTATTCGAACTCATACGTGGCGTTGTCGCACGACAGACAGATGAAGTATTCGGGCTGGTCGCTCATTACGCGGCAGAATATCAGCGCGCCGGGGGCAGTTGCGCAGCGATTCTCACCGGTTCCCGACGCGAGCCGTAACGAACCGGCCCGCATGATTCGCGCTCTCGACCACCGAGGCGTACACGTAGGTCTCCGGCGCGGGCGTCTCGACCACGACCGAGAAGCCGATGCCGTCAGTGATCAGAGGGAAGATCGACTGGATCGACGTGTGAGTCATCGTTCCCGGATGGACGCGCAACCGCGACACGGCGATGGAGCGTCCCGGGAGGCGTTGCAGCGCGAGGATGAAGTCGGCGTCGCGCTCGCCGAAGTTCACCAGGCCGATGTTCGTTCGGAACTCCTGGCTGAAGGCGAGGTTGTCCAGGACGCGCGTTGGGTAGAACGCTTGTCCCACGTAAACGCCGAGGGGCTGGGGAGGCGAGATGTCCGGACTCCCTTCGCGAAACGCATACACGGCCGCGCGCACGGTCACGGACCGCGGTCCGGCAGTGGTCACCCGGAGCGGCGACATCACGTGATCGAGCCCGAACGCCTGGCCGGTGATGTCGGTGAAACGCTGGGTCTGGCCGGCACTCAGTGTCAGCAGGATCGCCGGCCCGCCGGGCGCGGTGGGGAGCTCCAGGCCCACATCGAGATCGCGCCCCGTGTCATTGACGATCTCCACATCGGTCTTCCAGTGGATCATCGTGGCCCCGAACACGCTTCCCACGACCGGTACGATTGCCGTCGAAACGCTCTGCGCCGCGGACGTTTCCGCGATCAGCAGCAGTACCAGGAGCAAGCGACACTTCATCCGCGTCCTTCGACGTTCCTGATGACCTGCGAGTTTCAAACGAACCGCGGGCGGAGAACGCGCGTGCCCACCACGAGGAGCTTCTGCAGAGTGGAAAGAGAGAGCCGGCTGCGGATCGCCACCAGAGGATCTTTCCGCAGCTTGGCCAGCACGGTCGCGTAGATGCCGCCCATGAGCAGTGTCGGGAATCGCGCGTCGAAAGCGAGCTCCCGCAGCAGCGGCTCAGCCTCACGGAAGTAGCTCTCGGCGCGCTCGATCTGGAACTCGATCAAGCGCCGCACGCGGTCGTTCTCCTCACGCGCGAACAGCTCCCGCTCCTCCACGCCGAACCTCCTCAGCTCCTCGGCTGGAAGATAGACCCGATCCCGGCCCAGGTCGTCGCCGATGTCGCGGGTGACGTTGGTGAGCTGCAGGGCCGTCGCCAGACTCCGTCCGTATTCGAGAGCGGCGGGGGAGCGATAGCCATAGATCGCCAGCGAGATGTCGGAGATCGAGGACGCCACGAGCTCGCAGTACTGCAGGAGCTCTTCGAACGTCTCGTAGCGCGTTTTCACCATGTCCTGGCGGCAGCCGTCGATGAGAGCGACGAACGCACTCTTCGGGATATCGAACCTCGTCAGTGCGTCCGCCAGAGCGATGGTGATGGGATGCGTGGGAGTCCCGGCGTATGCAGCGTCGAGCTCGGCCTGCCATTCCATGAGTCTTCGAGTCTTCGAGTCTTCGAGCCTTCGAGGGGAGAGAGCACCGGGAGACGCGAGTCCTGGATCAGTCTCAGGATCAGTCTCATAGGTGGGTTGTCCGCTTGAAGACTCGAAGACTCGAACGCTCGAAGACTCAGGAGCGTGTCTACTCGACGACTGGGAGGGTTGGAGACTGGAAGACCCGTCCTCTTCGTCGGCGATGTCATCCGCCACACGGCAATACGCATACGCCGCATACACGGCGCGCCGCTTCTCCTTCGGCAGGAAGCGGAAGCCCACCGAAAAGTTCGCGCCGTGCTTGTGTGCGATGGCGCGGCAGGTAGCGTAGGCGTCGTCGATCGTGGTCATGACAAAGGGCCGAGGGGTGGGACTTTGATGCCGGTGTCGCGGGAGCGGCACCAGTGCGCACCCGGTTTGTGCTGGCAGCGTCCGTCGTGGCGCCAGAAGCGGCGCACGATGGGGGAGAGCAGCGACTTCCACCATGTCGTGCGGTGCCAGCCACTGAGGTAATCGTTGAAGTTCTTCGCGCGACCCGCCTGCCGGACGAACATCGACAGGCCGCGATTGCCGCCGGCCTCGTAGAGGAATCGGTTGACGAGCGAGGTCTCTTGTTTCAGGCCCAGCTCCCGCTTCCACAGGTCGTCGTAGTCCCGACCCTCGAGGATGCTCTGCGCTGCGAGCCAGCCGCTCGTCAGCGCGTAGCGAATGCCCAGACCGAAGAGGTAGTCCTGAAACCCCGCGGCCTCGCCTACGAATCGCGAGCCGTCTTTCGTGGCGCTGCTCTTGAGGTGGAAATTCATGTACGAATAGCCGGTGCGCGTCTCCGCCGGGATGGTGAACGGATGGGCGCGCCGGGCCGATTGCAGCGAGTGCTGGAAGTACTCGTCGATCTTCTTGAAGTCTGCCACGATCGCACAGCCGAACGTGGCCAGACCTTCGAGAATGAACAGGTAGGAGTATCCGCCCGGCGAGAGGTGATGATTGAAGAACACCTCGACTCTCTCTTCGTCATCCGTGCGCCAGGTCATCTCGCGGGCCAGCCCGTCCGGAGTCGACGGCCCGGTCGCCACGATGTCCGCATCGGCGGGCTGCAGCCGGCTCTCGAAAATCACGTTCGCGCCGAGTTGCAGGGCCTGGGCGAGCAGCCCGCGGTCGAGCGTATCTGCCTCTGCCCCACGGCGGATGAAGTAGCCGAAGGGAGTCTCACTGCGGATGGTGCGAGAGGCGTTGTGATGGTCGTAGAACGTGGCGGCGGTGGCCGGACGGTGCCAGAAGTTCCGCTCGATGCCGATGCGCTCCAGAAACTCGAGCACCGGCTCCTTCTCCGACGACCCTTCGATGATCTGCAGGTCGCCGATGAAACGGACCCCCACGTCGCCCTTGGCCTCGTGGACTTCGACGGACCGGCCTGCGCGAGCGAGTGCAATCGCGGCGGCGAGACCAGAGGGGCCTGCGCCCGCAATGCGGATGGATTGGGTCATGATCGGGTGGCGTCAGGCGGGCCGGAGGTTGGCGGGAGAACCGCAACCGCGAGCGCCCGACCGCAATGGCGGGTTATCTTATCGCGCCAGGCACCTGATGACTTCCGAACCGGTGGATCCCCCCCAGCCCCCAACCGTCAGCCGCCAATCGAGGTTCGGCGGCTACGCCATTCTCGTCGCAGCGGGGATCTTCCTCAGCCGTGTGGCGGGCCTGATCCGGACGGCCGCGATCGCCCATTACCTGGGCG
>JANMSA010000794.1:0-1771 GCA_031388865.1 Acidobacteriota bacterium
TTTCCCGGTCTGCCTCTAGCCTCGCTAGGATCCGGGCGAGACGTTCGCGACCCCATCGGGTCTTGAGGATTCGCCGTCCTGTCATGACCAGTTTGGACACGCCCGAGTACGTGACTCCAAGGGTTGCCGTGAGATCCCTAAGAGCCGTGCCGGCTCGATCGCGAGCCAGACAGGCCAGCAGCGCACGAGCTGGCTCACGCCGACTCTGTTGCAACTGCTGTGGGGTAAGCTGACAACCCGAGCAGACTGCGCAGCGGAGTTCATCGAGGGTGGGACGATCAGGCTGGCGACGGGCGCGCGGGTATTCCGGCTGAGAGCTCCGCGATCCGACCCGTGCGCGAAGTTTCTCCCCGAACTCGATGGTCCCCAGATACAGGCCACATCGCAGATCTTCCCATGGACTGCGCGTGATGCCCGTTCCCGCGGCTACGAACTCCCGGTAGAGCCGGTGCGCCTCGAGCTGGTCGTGACGGTCGAACTGGGCCAGCGTCCAATGTACCTCGAGCCAGCTCGGAGGGCTCACGAGTCCCGCTGTCGCGCGATAGCTGCTCCAGTCCCATGCGCCTGCGGAGTCGACCATGCCGGCGCGCACCGGGTTGAGTACGACATAACGAATGAGCTCCAGCAGATGCGATTCTTTCTCGACCGGAGCATCGCGAAAGCGTGACTGGAACAAGTGCCCGATGCGCCCGTGACGCTTGTTTGTGGCCCGAGCATAGTCACGGTCCAGCTCACGCATGCCTGCCGAGAGGTTGGTCTGAGGCGTTTCGACCAAAAGATGATAGTGATTGGTCATCTGCACCCATGCGTGCACCAACCATCCATAACGCCGAACCGTCTGCTCCAGGATATGGAGAAAAACGTGGCGATCGCCGTCATCAAAGAAGATGTCCTGACGATTGACCCCTCGGTTGTACAAATGCCAGACCGCTCCCGGGAACTCGAATCGAAGAGGACGAGACATGGGATGCGAGGAGAGAAGGCCAGCGGTGAAACGGCGCAGAGAGCGCGCGAGGTGTGGGGGACGGAAGATTAGCACAACCTTGAATCGACCACGAGCGCTCAGAAAGCGCAAATAATTCAGGCTAATTCAAGACGCGGTACCCATCTCCCTGATCGGATCGACTTCGCCGAAGTGTCGTGCCTAAACATTTCTTGCGGTCGGCGATTCGCAATTAACGGTGATACGGCTGACCCCGGATTCGCCCAGCTCCTCTTCAGCGCGTACCCACTCATTGACCGCAAACGTTACGGTGATGCGGTTATCGCGATCTGCCGGTCGTATGAAATGTTCTTCGCGCACGGGGTCGTGGAGATAACTGTGTGGCAACCGTTCGTGGCCGAGAGATACGAGCCCGAGCTAGAGGTCGTGAACGGCTTGGCCAAAAAAGTGAATCGCGTTACGAAGAGAGCGCGCTTCGTCGACATGAGACACGCGTTTGTGAATCTTGCCATGGAGTGGCCAATCGAGCGCGTGAGTGTGGGCATTGCACACGTCGCGGCCTTGTCTCGTCACCTTGATAGTGTTGATCGACGGCGGCTAACGGGCCATCCCGACCACCAGCTGGCGCCGATGCTTGGTCGTCTTCTCGATTCGGATATCAATGTCGTTCGGAACGCGGTCGCACACAAGACGGCCGAACGCCCAACCGCCTCAAAAGCAACGGCACTCTTCAACGAGGCGCGTGATCTGGTTTGGGGTCTCGCTGAACATCTCAGGTTACGCTTCCCCGCCATCTAGATCGCCGCCCAACTCGTCGCTGCACCGGAC
>JANMSA010000619.1:0-1519 GCA_031388865.1 Acidobacteriota bacterium
CTTCCTGCTGGTTACGCCGGGTGCGCTGGCGCAAAGCGGGACGGGACGGATTTCCGGTTTGATCAAGGACGCCAGCGGCGCCGTGGTACCGGGCGTCTCGGTCGTCGCCGTCCAGGACGAAACCGGCGGGCGACAGGAAACCGTGTCGACTCAAGCCGGGCTTTTTCTCTTTCCGAGTCTGCCCGTCGGCCCCTACACCATCCGCGCGGAGCTGTCCGGCTTCCGGCCCGTCAGACACACGAAGAACGTGCTGACCGTCGGCTCGGACCTCAACCTGACGATTGTGCTCGAGCCGGGCGACATCAAGGAGGCGGTCGTCGTCACCACGGAATCACCGACGGTGCAGACGACCGAGTCCTCGCTCAGCACGCTGGTGACTCGCGAAACCATCGTCACGCTGCCCCTGAACGGCCGCAATCCGCTGCATCTGATCGGCCTCGTGCCGGGCGTCGCCGGCCACAGCGCCGAGGCGACCTCGTCGGGCGGCACGGCCACGCACTACATCAATGGCGACCGCGGGCGCGGCATCACGACGACGCAGGACGGAATAGACATTTCCGATCCGGTGATTCCGCGCGGTGAGCTGACCAATGCACCGGTCAACCCGGAAGCGCTCCAGGAGTTCCGCGTCATTACCAGCAACGCCAAGGCGGAATACGGACGATCGGCCGGCGGCCAGGTGGAGCTGGTGACGCGCGCGGGCACGAACTCGCTGAACGGCACGTTGTACGAGTTCTTCCGCAACACCGCGCTCGACTCGAATTCGTACTTCAACAAGCGGCAGGGTCTGCCGAAGGAAGTGCTGCAGCGCAACCAGTTCGGCGGCGCGATCGGCGGCCCGATTCGACGCGACCGTGCGTTTTTCTTTCTCAACTACGATGGCATGCGCCGCACGCAGGAGACGAGTCAGCTGGTCACGGTGCCGACAGCGACGCTCAGGAACGGCACGTTCCGGTTCGTCACGCAGCCGTGCGCGGGGGATACGACGGCGCGCAACCGGCCGTCGTGCGTGGACGCGGGCGGCGTCCCGCTGGTCCCCGTGTCCTCCTATGACTTCGTTGTCAACGATCCCCGCCAGCTCGGGCTCGATCCGGTGATGCAGAAGGAGACGCTCGCCCTGCTGCCGCTGCCCAATGACTTCAGTACCGGGGACGGGCTCAACACGGCCGGCTACCGGTGGAACTCGCCGTCCAAGTCACCGGTGGATAGCCTGACAACGCGCGTCGATCTGACGCTCGGCCCCCGCCAGTCGCTGTTCGGCCGCTACAGCAACGCGTTCCGCAACGATCTGATCAACGACATCATCAACACGACGCCCAGACCTCTGAGCTGGCCGGCGCGCGTGCGTTTGTCCGATCAGCAGGGGACCGCGGTCGGCCACAAGTGGACGATCACCGATCGCCTGGTCAACGAGGCGACCGGGGGCTTCACCCGCAACGTGCTCCAGTTCGGCGACCCCGAGCATCCGCGCACCTACGAGATCTGCCGGAGCGGCTGCGTGTTCACCAGTCCGCTGGTC
>JANMSA010000641.1:0-2770 GCA_031388865.1 Acidobacteriota bacterium
GTCCCCGGTGAGCCAGTGGAGATAGGCCAGGCATTCGTTGTAGCTGTACATCGCGCCGTTTCCGCCGATGTAGGCCGAGGGGTCGGGACTCTTCAGTTTGAAAATCCCCACGGCCTGAGGGGGAGCGTTCCCAGCGTAGAGCTGCTGCTTGTAGAAATCGGTGTTGCGCACAGCCTCGCGCAGAGGGAGGAGAAATCCGCTCCGCATGTAGAGAACAAACATCGACGAGGCCCGGTCGTAGAGCCAGGTATCGAACGTGGTCTTGTAGTTGTTCTGATTCGCTGATGTCACACGCGCGTCGTCTTGATTGATGAGCGAGTAGAAATTGTTCCATTGGGCGTGATCGCGCTCGAGGAATCCCGGCCACTTCTCGATCGCGTCATTGGCCAGCGGATCTTCGCGCCGCTCGAGGATGCTCTTGTCGAGCGGGAGCATCGGTCCTGGCTTGAGCACGCCTTCGGAGAGATGCTCGCTGGGCAGCACGGCGAAGACGTCGGGCTCGAATACCATGTCCGATGCCACGAAAGAGCCTGAGGTGACTTGATGCCACCCCGTACGAGGATTCTCCAGCAGGGAGATGGATTGGGTGCGCCGGGTGAGTCCCCATTCGACGCTGATCGTTTCGAACTGGGGGTAGCTGACGCTGAACGTGTAACGAAATTGAATTCGGGCCACGCGGACGGAGGTGCCATCGACCGACGAGTCTGAGGCGTGCCGCCACGGCGTGAGAGTCTCCACGAAGGCCGGCAGCTCCTGTCCCCCCTTCAACAGCCGGATTGTCGATACGTCGCTGAGTGAACCGCGCGACAGGGGCAGACCGAACGTCACGAGTCTGGCTGTGCCGGGAGTGACGTTTTCCATGGGGTAGAGCTTGACGCTGACGCTGCCACTGGGGCGCGGAGCAGCGCGGAAGGAGGGCGCAGCCAGCGAAGTCGTGGCGGCGAGCAGAATCCAGAGAAACATGAGCGGCCTGATTCGCATCCGCGAACTCTACTCCTTCATCGCGGGTCGGACGGAGCTATACCGGCGCGACCCACATCAGAAACTATGACTCTCCGCGACCCCATACCTGTTCGGAAGGCCACGAAGACCGAAGACCGTGGAGCGCGAGTGTCCTCACCCGCGCTCCACTTTTCAGTTCACCATCCCGGCGAAGAATCCACCCCGGCACTCGTTGTGAGTCGGGTCACGCCGCTGCCGTCATTGGACATCAGGTAGATGTCCGAGTTACCCGTGCGCGTACTCGAGAACGCGATACGCGTCCCGTCGGGCGACCAGGCCGGCTCGCCGTCGATTGCACCGCTGAACGTAAGGCGCCTGGGCGAGGTTCCGTTGGCGTTCATCGTGTAGATCTCGAAGTTGAAGTCGCGCGTGCTGACGAAGGCGATCCTGGTTCCGTCCGGCGACCACTTCGGACTGATGTCGGTGGCTGGGCTGGTAGTCAGGCGGGTGATGGCCGTGCCGTCGGAGTTCATGGAGTAGATGTCGAAGCCGCTGGTACGCGTGCTGCTGAAGGCGATCTTCGAGCTGTCGGGCGACCATGAGGGTTTGGCGTCGATGGCCGGGTGGTCCGTCAACCGAATCAGCCCGCTGCCGTCCGCATTCATGACATAGATGTCGACGTTGAGGCCGGCCACGCCTGCGAAGGCGATCTTCATTCCATCCGGCGACCAGGCGGGCATGCCTTCTACCTTCCCGGCCGTCGTCAGCCGCGTCACCCCGCTGCCATCGGCGTTCATCACGAAGACCTCGAAGCTACCGGCGCGACTCGATGTGAAGGCGATCTTCGAGCCGTCAGGAGACCAGGCTGGGAAAAGGTCGATGGCGTCATCGTGCGTGAGGCGGGTCGTGCCCGTACCGTCGCTCTTGATCGAGTAGATCTCGGCGTTTCCATCGCGCGTGCTGGAGAAGACGATCGTCTCATTCGTGCTCGAGCCGGCCTGAGAGATGGTGAGGGTCTGCCCGCCGATGCTGATGGTTCCTGACCGCGCCGCCCCGCTGTTCGGGGACACTGAGTAATTCAGGACGCCACTTCCGAGACCGCTCGGGCTGTTTGTGATCGTGATCCATGTGTCGCTGCTCGCCGCGGACCACGCGCAGCCGTTGGCAGTGGTGATGCTGACGCTTCCGGCCCCGCCCCCTGCGACGATGCTGGCAGCCGCTGGCGCGATGACGTACGCGCACCCTGAATCCTGAGTGACGGTGTGAGCCTGACCGGCAACCGTGACAGAGCCGCTTCGTGCCGGACCGTCATGCGCTGCCACCGTGTAGTTGACGCTGCCGTTGCCCGATCCACTCGAACCGCTGCTGATCGTGATCCACGTGTCGTTGCTGACTGCCGTCCACGCGCATCCGTTGGCAGTGGTGATGCTGACGCTCCCCGACCCGCCCCCCGCCGCGATGTTGGCAGCTGTTGGTGCGATGACGAAGGCGCATCCTGAATCCTGAGTGACGGAGTGAGCCTGACCAGCAACGGTGATCGTGCCGCTTCGTGCCGGCCCGTCATGCGCTGCGACGGAGTAGTTGACGCTACCGTTGCCCGTTCCATTGGCAGCGCTGCTAATGGTGATCCAGGCGTCGTTGGTAGTCGCCGTCCACGCGCATCCCGCGCCGGCCGTGACGTTCACGACGGCGGAGCCACCTGCTGCGCCGAAGTTGCGGTCCACCGGTGAGATCCCGAACGCACAACCTTCATTCTGGTTGACCCTGAAAGTCCTTCCGTTGAACGTGATCGTTCCTGTTCGTGCTGGTCCGGTGTTCGGACTCACGG
>JANMSA010000717.1:0-5943 GCA_031388865.1 Acidobacteriota bacterium
CCTTACCACCACCCCACGCCGCGGTCAACGCTGACTGGAGGGCGAAGTCGGACCTCGCCCTGCCACTTTTTCCCCGGCTCGCCTCGCCGCCGCCCTCGCGCAGCTATACAATCCCGCCTCTTCGATTACGACCATGCCGAAGTTCTACATCACGACCGCTATCCACTACGTCAACGACGACCCTCACATCGGCCATATGTACGAGAACATCGTGGCCGATGTCCTCTCCCGGCACCGGCGGCGCATGGGTGACGACGTCCGCTTCGTCACAGGCACCGACGAGCATGGGCAGAAGATCGAGCGTGCCGCGGCGAGGGAAGGCGTACTGCCGATCGAGCTTGCGGACCGCGTCGTCAAAACGCACCACGATCTCAACGAGCGACTGAACGTCCGCTACGACGATTTCATCCGCACGACCGAGGAGCGGCATCGCCTGGGCGTTCTGGAGCTCATCCGCCGCATTCAGGAGCGGAACCCTGAGGACATCTATCCGGGCGAGCATTCCGGCTGGTACTGCCAGAGCGAAGAGACGTTCATCCCCGAGAACCAGGTGCAGGACAGCGTCGATGCCGACGGACACAAAGTCGAGTGGACGACTGAGCGGAACTACTTCTTTCGCCTCTCCCGCTACACACAGCCGCTCCTGGATCACTACCGCGATCATCCTGAGTTCGTCTGGCCGGATACGCGGATGAACGAAGTGCGCACGTTCGTCGAGCAGGGGCTGAAAGATCTCTCCATCTCACGCAGCTCCATCAAATGGGGCATCCCCTTTCCGGGAGATCCGGATCACGTCATTTATGTCTGGATGGATGCGCTGACGAACTACATGTCCGCTCTCGGCTTCGGTAGCGCCGATACGGCGCTGTGGGATCAGTACTGGCCCGCCGACATCCACCTGATCGGCAAAGACATCGTTCGCTTCCACGCGGTTTACTGGCCTGCGTTCCTCATGGCTGCGGGAGTGCCGCTACCGAAACGCATCGTGGGTCACGGCTTCTGGCTTCGCGACCACGAGAAGATCTCGAAGTCCCTCGGCAACGTGGTCCGTCCCTACAACGTCCTGGACGACTTCGGGGCCGACGCGCTCCGCTACTACGTGATGCGCGAGATGGTGTTCGGGCAGGACCAGGACTATTCGGATCAGTCTCTGCTCACCCGCTACAACGCCGACCTCGCGAACGACCTCGGCAACACGCTCTCGCGCGCCATCAAGATGTCGGCCAGCTACTTCGACGGCCTGACACCGCCGGAGCCGTGTCCGGTGAACGATCTGCGCACAAAGGCGGATCAGGTCATCCCGGCTTTCCTGCGGCACATGGAAGAGTTTGCGTTTCAGCGCGCGCTCGATTCCGTGTGGGAGTTGCTGAACGCCATCAACAGCTACATCGTCACCCGCGAGCCGTGGAGGCACTACAAGGAAAAGGGGGCCGACGGGGCGCTGGCGCGAATCATCTGGGACACCCTCGAGGCCCTGCGCCTCGTCTGGACGATGATGGCGCCTTTCCTCCCGGAATCCTCACGCGAGGCGCTGACGCGTCTCGGCGCCGACCCCGATCACATCGACGCCAGCGCGTTGCGCTGGGGATGGCTCGGCACCAGCGTCCCGGTGCGCGTCGCCGACCCGATCTTTCCGCGTATCGACATCGCACAGTACATTGGAGGAACACGACCCTTGGAAGAACAGCTGAAGCCGGCGGAAACGCCCGTGACGGGACCGTCGCTCGAGACCCCGCAGCAGGCGCCGCCCGAAGTTGCGAAGATCACCATCGACCAGTTCATGCAGACCGACCTGCGGGTAGCGGAAATCCGCGCGGCGGAACGCGTCCCGAAATCGAAGAAACTCATTCAATTGCGGGTCTTCACCGGCGACGAAGAGCGCACTCTCGTCGCCGGTATCGGAACCAAATACACGCCTGAGGAGCTCGTGGGGCGGAAAGTGGTCATCGTCGCGAACCTGCAACCCGCGAAGCTGATGGGAATCGAATCGAACGGGATGGTGCTGGCGGCCTCGATCGACGGCGAGCCGAGCCTGCTGAGCGTCGACGCAGCCGTGCCCCCGGGAACGAGAGTCAGGTGACCTCTGAACGTCCAGCGTTTTCGCCAGCATCTTCGGGACGCGCGTGCTCCCAGGGGCCTGTGCACGCGGGCCGTCGGGTCGCGGTCGAGTGGTACGATCGCCAGCGATGCGGCAGCCGGAGGTCGGGACTCGACGGATCGGCCTCCCCTGCGCGATCCTCGCCGCAGCGCTCCTGGTCGTCATCACCGCGTACGCGTGGCTCGGCACGTACACCAGGTATCTGACCGACGACTACTGCACCGCAGCGACGCTGCGCGAACACGGACTCATTGAAGCAATGCGCCTCCATCGCGAGGCCTGGAGCGGACGGTTCGCGTTCTACGCGATCAAAGGCGTGCTGGAGTCCATAGGCCCCATCACGGCGCGCGTTGTTCCCGGTCTCATGACGATCCTTCTCGCCGTCGCGGCAGCATGGACACTTCGCCGCCTCCTCGGCGAAGGCTCAGGGCGGTTCGCGCTTGTCGCCGGACTCACCGTCGCCTACGCCAACCTCGATACAGCACCCTCCCGTGAGAGCCGTTTCGGGCCCTTCCTGTGGGAGACGGGTGCCATTACCTACATGCTGGCCGTGCTGCTCATTGCGGTATGGATCGGCGTGCTGGTCAGCCGAGGCTCCCTCGCAGGACGATGTGTCGCGAGCGCCCTGCTGATGCTGATGGCCGGCGGCCTCTCGGAGACTTCGGTAGCGTCGCAAGGCGGACTCACGGCCGGAGTGATCGTCATGGCCATGTTCATCCGCGAGCGAAGCATGGTGTGGATCGCCGCGAGCGGGTTGGGCGGGACCCTCACCGCGCTGGCGATCATGGCCACCGCACCCGGCAATGCCCTCCGCATGGCAACGCTTGGAGCACGGGCAGGGATCCTCGAGACGGCGGCACGCACTCTCAAAATGGCCTATGCGTACCTGGGGTCGCACATCCTTGTGGAAGGCGCGCCTCTTGTGGTCGTGCTCGTCCTCGGCCTCGTCGCCGGCGTCTTCTTTCCTCGCCTTCGTGCGTCAGCTGCTGCGGGAGGCGCAATGATCGCGCTCGCCTCGTACCTCGCGAGTTTCGTTCCGTCAGCGTGGATTCTCCCGGGCGGACCGCCGGCTCGTGCTCTGTATGTTGCAAATTTCTTCCTGATCGCGCTGCTGTTCGCCTCATTCGCGGCCATCGGAAGCAGAATTCGCAACGGAAATCCGGGGCGCGTGCAGCGAGTGCTGGCCGCGGTTCTCATGCTCCTGGTCGTCGTCCCCATCTGGTCGGCGGTGGCGGTGGTTCGTTCGATCCCGCAGGAACGGGACACCGCGCGACATGCGGATGCGGTCGATCGCCTCCTCGCTGCCCAGCGTGGCCGCAGAATGGTTCTGGTGTCCCCATGGGCGGTAGCCTCCCGCTTCGCCACAGAAGATCCCAACCACTGGACGAACCGATGTGTGAGTCGCTTCTATGAGATGAACTCGCTCAGCGTGGTCAGGCATTGAGCAGTCGCGAACGCATGGTACTCGTAGCGGTGTTCCTCCTTTACTGCGTGGTCGTCGCGTTCGGAGCCATCGTCCACGAGCCTTGGTGGGACGAGGGGCAGGCATGGCTCCTGGCGCGTGATGCTTCGTTGGCCGATCTTTTCTCTCGGCATCTCTCCTACGAGGGACATCCGCCGCTCTGGTATCTGGTGCTTGCCATCCCCGCGAAGCTCGGCCTCCCCTACGCGTCGCTGAAAGTGGTGGCCGGTCTCATGGGGGCGACCGGAGTTTTTCTCCTTCTCTTCCGGCTTCGTTCCGTTCCACTGGCGATCCGGGCCATCACGCCGTTCTCGTTCTACCTCGCGTATCAGTACACCGTCGTCGCGCGGAGCTACGTGCTCGTCGGAATTCTCCTACTGGCGATCGCCACAATCTACGAAGAGCGTGCCCGTCGGTTCGGCACATTCGGGATTCTCCTGGCGCTCCTCGCCGGCGTCAGCATTCACGGGATCGCCCTCGCCACGAGTCTCGCCGTCCTCTTTGCTTTCGATGTCTGGCGTGGCCGAGTCTCGATCGCTGCAGTTCCGCCGTGGAAACGCGCGGCGATTCCTTTGGCATTATCGATCTGGCTCGCTGCGATGATCGTCGTCGTCTGGCCGGCCGCTGACCTTGCCGCGAGCTTTGACATCCATTCACCAATGGATCCACGTCGCTGGTTCGCGGTGCTTCAATGGCTCGTTCCCGAGCTCCTATGGGGCGATGTCATCGGCTACGGGCTGGGTGCTGCACGAACGGCGTTCGGCGCCGTTCTGGCGGGATCGGCGGTGTTGCTTTTCTGGCTGGCGCGGCGTGGGTTCGCGGGTGGATTTCTCTTATTGACCGGATCGCTGGTGTCCGTGTCGACGATCTACTACAGCTCCTGGCACGAAGGTTTGTTCTTCTTCGTGGCCCTGTTCTCAGTAGCCGTCGCCTACGGCCGGGGCATGGAGAGCCGTGGGCTGGACCACCTGATCATGGCCATCCTGCTCGTGATCCTGCTCCGGCACATGCAATGGACGGCGGCATCGCTGCGCTACGACACGTGGAACCAGTTCACTGGAAGCCAGGACGCGGCGAGGTTCATCCGCGAGAACAGTATCGACCGGCAGACGGTGTTCGGGATGGGAGTGCGAAGCTTCGAGTTGCAGCCGTACTTCGATTCAAACCTTTACGCGAATTACCAGTTCTCCGACGGCGCATTCTGGGACTGGTCGACTTCCAACCGGTGGCCATACGCGCGGCCCGCGGCAGAAAGCGCCCGGGAGATGCAGAACTGGTACGTCGGGACGATCGCAGAACGTCCGGACTACGTCCTCTGCGCCATCGGATTCCGGCGCGATCACCTCTACGCGCGGGCGATGCATGAGAATCGCGACTACCGCCTCGTGGGCACTTTCGAAGGCCGGACATTCTGGAAGTCACGCCCGGTGGAGTTGATCGCCTTTCAGCTGTTCGAGCGCGTCACGTCACCGATCCAGAAACAACAGGGGCGATGAAAAAGCGAAAAGCCTCGACTGGACCGCGTCCAATTGAGGCGCTGAGCGTCCTCCGGCAGTGAGCGTTGATCGAGTCATTCAGATCGCCGTCAACGTCCTCAGGCGCTGTCGTCGCGGTCGCAGCGATGATGCGCGAACCGTTGTGGGATGAGACGCAGTGTGGCTCATCGCTCGTGTTCCGGCAGTTTGAGCGGAAGCTGAAAGCGTGCGGCTGAGCTTTCCGAAAATCTGCGCTGACGGGAGGCGGAGTAGAGCTTAGGTTGTACTCGTCGCTGATCAAAAGCAACTCCAGCGACCCAGCCGCCGCGCTCGTGCGCGATGTCCGCTTCCCCTCTCCAGGGGAAGCGGTTTTCGTTTCAGCCTCGGGCCTCGAGTGGGACAGGCGCTTCCTCTGTGGGTACCGATACTCGACGGGGGAAAAGACGCTCTGGCGCACTCATCGTGAGAGGCCTAGAATCGAGAGACTTCCTTCTCGGGAACGAGTGGAAGGGAACGCGTCATAGCTCCCTCGCCAAAATGAAGATCCCAATCCTTCATCGGATCCATCTTCTCGCCGCGGCACTCAGTCTGACTGGCTTCGCGGCCGTGGCTCAGGATGCTCTCGTCCTGCGCGATGGAACTAGGCGAGCCGGAAAGATCCAATCCTGCAGTGAGGAGCACTGCAGGCTGGGCGGCAAGACGATCGAGCGCTCGGTGATCGCATGGATCGGCCTGGACGTCGGTAAGACCGAGCCTCCCACCAGCTCGGTGGCAGCAACCGATCAAATCTATCTTGCCGATGGCGCACGCCAGGAAGGAACCTTCGCGGGCTTGAGCCTCGGCGAGGTCGTCCTCGGGGCCGTCTCGATCGACCGCGAGCAGGTGCGCTGGGTCCGTCTGTCGGGCGG
>JANMSA010000728.1:0-1849 GCA_031388865.1 Acidobacteriota bacterium
CGAGATTTTCACCCATCGACCGGTAGTTGTAACCGCGACGCTCCGCCCAGACGAACGGCTGCGTGCCGTCCGGGGCAACGTGATCGAAGTAGCGCTTCTCGAACATGTCGTCGATTCGATCCTCGGCAGCCATCGAAAGCCGGCTGTCCAGTCGCAGGGGCGCCAGACCGTGCGCAGCGCGCTGACGATTCATATAGTCGACGAGCATCCCGGCGCTGAGCCGCGTGACGCCATCGCGGGCGGGTGAGGTAGTACCCCGCACCTGCACGCTGTTGCGGCCGAGAAGTTTCTCGAGATCGCGTGCGAAATCATTCAGATCGCCGGAAGTAGCCGGAATCGCGAACAAAGCCAGAAGGGCCGCAGGAAGAATCCTCTTCATGAATGTGGGCAGCCGAACGGGCAGATCAGCGGACGAGCAGGCGCTTGTCCCGCGCGCGGTAAGACCCCTGGACGCGCCGCTTGGAGCGGTAGAGCTTCTGATCGCAGGCCGCAATTAGATCTTCGAGGGTTTTCCCGCTGGTGGGGGCCGTTGCGATGCCGCATTGAGCACTGATCGGCAGCGGTTGGGAGCCTATGGTCCAGATCGGCTGACGAATTTTGACCATGATGCGGTCAGAAATTTGTCGGGCCTCCTCCGCCGGGGTGTCCGGGAGGAGGAGAACGAACTCGTCGCCGCCGTACCGGCCAATCATGTCGCCGTACCGCGTCTCTAACTTCAGCCTGGACGCAACCTCGCGGAGCACGCGGTCGCCCGCCAGGTGACCGTGTGTATCATTGATCTCTTTGAACCGGTCGAGGTCGAAGAGCACAACGCTGAGACTCCGGCCATCGCTCAGGATCTGATTTCCGCTGCGGAAGAGAGCGCGGCGGTTCGCGATGTCCGTCAGCTCGTCCGTGAGCGCAAGTGTCTGCAGCTCTTCGTTTTGCAGGTGCAGCTGGCGCTCCAGCTCGAGGCGTCTGGCAGCGCTTCGGATCTTCGCGATGATCTCGAACTCGTTTGAGGTTTTTGTCAGGAATGCGTCGAGACCGCCGTCCAGGGCGCGCAGCTTCGCATTGGTGTCGGTGCTCGCTGTAAGAAGGATCGTGAAGAGGCTGGAGGTGGGAATCTCGGCATGGATCCGCCGGACGGTCTCGATTCCGTCGATGCCGGGCATCGACAGGTCGATCAACAGGAGGTCCACCGGCGGTGCCACGCGAATCCGTCCAATTGCCGCTAAGCCGTCGAGGGCCGTCTCGACCGCAAACCCAGCCCGGCCTAGCACTAAAGAGAGGTAGCGGAGGTAGGCCGGGTCGTCGTCGACCGCCAGAATTCGGAGACACCGCGGCGGAGCGGCGTGTGGGGCGTCGCTTTTCCGTCTCGCGTGCGAATCGTCGAAGCAGGCCATTCTGCTACTTCTACAAGCAATCAGAGTGCCGGATAAGTCTTGTGCTGTGATGGAGATCACTCAAATCCGGTCGCCCGGAAAGCGAGGGATGACCAACTACCCGTTCCCACGTCCTGCGCCACGGCGGGAAGCGTTACATGGAATGTCGATCCTGTCGTATCCGCGTGTTCGAGCACCAGCGACCCTCCGTGCGCTTCTGCAATCCAGCGCGCGATCGGCAGTCCCAGCCCGGCGCCGCGGGGCGTGCCCGCAGCGGGCCCGCGGCGACGCCCGCGGTCGCCGCGAAAGAAGCGGTCGAAGATGTGCGGCTGATCCTCCGGCGGCACACCGGCGCCGCTGTCGCGAACGCGAATCATGACCGCCGGGCCGGTCCGCTCTGAGCGGATGTCGACGCGACCTCCACCCGGCGTGAACTTCACCGCGTTATCGATCAGATTGAGCAGCATGCGCTGGACGAGGTCCTC
>JANMSA010000735.1:0-6452 GCA_031388865.1 Acidobacteriota bacterium
CATCGCCCCGGGCCGTCGTGCCCGCGAGTTGTTGCCATGGCACCGCCGGCGTGTCGGACCCCGTAGCACGATGCCGCGGGTTTGCACGCCGGTGGGGTGGTGGCAAATTGCGGGTGGTTGTGCCCATAGCGCGATACCACCGCAAGGCGCGATGGGTTGCTTTGCCCCCCGGCTGGGGCGCGGGACCAAACAGAAGCCGAGGCCGGGCGTAAACCCGCAGACACCGACAAGGGCAGGAAGCCGGATCTCGATTCGGATCCCGACCCGAACGTCGATCCGAATGGCAGCGTTGATTGGCAAGCCTTCCGGACCCTGTCGTTCGGGGAGCGGTCTGTCGCGAAGACTTGCTGGACGCGGTGTTACTGTGCGCTCATGATGCTTGGTTCGCTCCCGGTACACTTCGCCTCGGAGGAAGACGCCGACTCGCTGCTGGATCATGGCGCTCTCCGCGTTCGCGAGATTGCCCCGGCGGCCACGAAAGAGGCGCTGCTCGCCGCCATCGGGGAAGCGCTCGTGCTTCCGGATTACTTCGGCCAGAACTGGGATGCGCTCGAGGAGTGCCTGCGCGATCTCGAGCTCGACGATGAACTGCTCGTGCTCGTCGTACGGGACGCGGCTCTGCTCTGGCAGGAGATCCCCCGGGAGATGTCGATGCTCGTCGAGATCTGGGTCGCCGCGGCAGGGAAGAGCAACATCCAGATGGTCTTCGTATGGTGATGCGCCGCAAAGCGAGCCCATTGATCTGGGCTGCGGTCGCACTGGCGGTCTTCGTCGGTGCATGGTGGCAACAGCGCGCGGACAGTGCGCCGAAGAGTGCGCCGACCATCGCGACGTCTCCGTCCGTCGCCGCGTCGCCATCCGAAATGGCACGGCCATCGGAGGGGGTGTCGCCGACGGGCCACGCATCGCCTTCCAAAAGGGCATCACTGGCTGTCGCCGCTTCCGGATCGGAACGGGAGCAGCTCGAAAAGACGCTGGCGCTGATCGAGCGCGGCGGGCCGTTTGCGCACAAGCAGGATGCCTCCGTTTTCTCGAATCGTGAGCAGCGACTCCCCTCGCATCCCCGCGGGTACTACCGCGAGTACACGGTGCCGACCACGGGCGCGAAGAATCGCGGCGCGCGGCGGGTGGTGCGAGGGAAGGCGGGAGAGACGTGGTATACGCGGGACCACTACAGGACCTTTGTGAGGATCGACGAATGACGCGCCCCCTTGCCGCTGATGCCCATCCCGCCTACGCGCCGTACATCGCTCTCGTGGTTGAAGACGACGTGCTCTCCGCCATGGAGCAGCAGTCCTCGGCGACGCAGCGAATCCTCTCCGGCCTCGACGAGCACAAGTCCTCCTACCGCTACGCGCCCGGCAAGTGGAGCGTGAAGCAGATCATCGGACACCTCGCCGACGCCGAGCGGGTCTTCGGATATCGCGCGCTAGCCGTCGCGCGAGGGGAGTCGCGTCCGCTTCCCGGATTCGATGAGGACTCGTACGTGCACCACGCGGGCTTCGACGAATGGCGGCTCGGCGACCTGGCGGAGCAGTACGCGCTGGTGCGCCGCTCGAACATCGTTCTCTTCCGCAACCTCCCCGAAGAGGCCTGGGAGCGCCGCGGGACCGCAAACGATCATGCAGTGACCGTGCGCGCACTCGCCTATTCGATTGTCGGCCATGAACGCCACCACCTGGCCATCCTCCGCGATCGCTACGCAGTGTCCTGACGCGGGTAGGGACGTCCCTCAGCTGGCGACGTACCGGTACACCGCCACGTAGTGGCAGACACTCCCTTCTCAACACGCAGAGATGCCACAGGCCGTGCATGTGCAGCACTCGCTTTGACAGCGCGTAGAACACGACTTCGGCAGTGTAGATGAGGCCACCGGCAGCGATCCAGAGGATGCCGTCCGTGGGGAGAGCCTGACGCAGCGGATGGAAAGCCACCACCACCAGGCAGCCTCAGAACAACTCAGAACCGCAAGCCGAGCGAAACGCGGTACGCGCGAGGAGATTGGTAGGCGAGATTGTTCAGCGGCTGGCCGAAGTTCGCCGCGTACTGATAATGCACGCCTTCAACTGGTGTCATGGTGAACGGGTTGAACGGCTGGAGTGTGCTCGAGTTGGCCGCCGTGCTGACCCCGGTGCCGAGGCGTTGCGGGTCGGCGATGGCGTGTTCGCCGAAGGCGTTCAGGAGATCCGTGTGCGCGAATAGTTCAGTCCCCGCGAACGGCACGCTGTAGCGCAGCGCCAGGTTGGTCGAGGTCACGTCGTCCGCTCGCAACTCGCCCCGGCGGGTGAAGAAGTAGCGGCCGTTCGGAACGGAGTTGTAGCCGAGGTTTGCGGGAGCACCGTCGTAACGCGTCAGGTTGATCGGTGCAGAGACCGAGTACGCCTGCCCGGAGTCGTACGTCTGCAGCACGGAAACGTTGAGGCGGCCGAAGCTCGCACCCAGCCACGCGCGCAGCCGGTGGCGCTGATCGCCACGCAGATATCCGACCGGATTGTTGCTCTCGAAGTTCATCAACTCCGGGTAGTAGAGCGAAGGCGCCGTGTTCGCGACCGGGCCGTTGGCGGTCTCGCCATCGTCGTTGCCACG
This sequence comes from Acidobacteriota bacterium, assembly GCA_031388865.1. Lineage (GTDB taxonomy): Bacteria > Acidobacteriota > Thermoanaerobaculia > Gp7-AA8 > Gp7-AA8 > QHVT01. Next base: position 2,587 of record JANMSA010000735.1, read on the forward strand.
CAGCTTCGCCCAGGTGTAGTGCACTCCACTGTCGAATCGCCACGGACTCCAGCGCCCCTGTAGATGCACGCCGCGATAGCTGCGCTCCAGAGCGTCCGTGTTGCGGACCAGGGCGAGGTCTACGGGGATTCCGAGGGGCGTCGAGCTGCGACGGGTTTCCCGAGTGACGCTGACGGCGTAGAAGTCGCGCCAGTCACGGACGACAAGATCCGCGCGTGCGAACGCGTCCCTGCCGAGCTGCAGCCCGTACCCGATGGTCATCTCGCGCACGTGCGGTGTGGCGAGCGAGCCGTCGAAGTACGCCTTGTAGCCGGGGATCTCGCGCGTTCCGTTCGCGCGGAGGTTCTGCGCGGTCGTGTTCGCGGTGCCGCCCTGATTCTGGTTGAAGTGCGCGAAGAGCAATGCCAGCGCCTGGTCGAGCGGCACCGTGAGCGCGCTGTTGTTGATCGCAGGCCCGCGGTAGGCGAAGTCGATCGCGGCGGCGCTGCCGGCGATCTGATTCGAGGAGGCGATCGCATCGGCGACGCGTGACGCGTACTCGGAGTACGAGGCGCCGAGGCGATGGCGGCCGTTCCCAAGGGGGTCGTATTGGAGGGCCACGCGCGGGGAGAGGCGGCTGTCGTCGGCGGTGAGCGTGCCGTCGGAGTCGACCCCGCGGTTGCGATCGTAGCGCGCACCGAAGGAGAGGTTCCAGCGCTCGCCGAAGGCCCAATCGTCCTGCACGAACAGCGAATCCGTGCGCAGCTCGTTCTCCTGCGCGGCGATGGCGACAGGCGTCCAGCGGATGAAGCTTCCTCCGCCATTGGCGTTCGAAGGCGTGATCACCGGATAGATCACGTTGTCGCGCCACTGCACGCGTGTCACGAAGACGGAGAAGTCGCTGCCGGACTGATGGTCGTCGAGAGTGTGCCGCTCGGTGAAGCGGTCGATGCCCACGACCAGGGCGTGCGAACCGGCGGCCTGGGCGTAATAGCTGGCCTTGAGGAGGACGTCGTCGTTGTCCCGCTCTTCGCTCTCGCAGAAGCCGCACCGCGACGGCGAGTTGAAGCGCGCGTTCGCATTCGCGCGGTCGAGGACCACCGTCCCCGCGACGAGATCGCCGGAGAGCGCACCGCTGAGGAGGGACATGTCCCGTCGCGAGAACTGCGCCTCGAGCACGATGCGCTGCCCGAACACCCCCTGGTAGCGAAGCGCGATCAGAGACTCCGGATCGGCCCGCTCCGTGAGACTGGCAGCGTCGTAGATATTGTTCGCGAAGCGGCTCTTCTCTGTGGTCGTGGCGATGCCAAAGTACATGGCCACGAGGGAGTGGTGCTGCGTCAGGCTGGCAGTGATCTTCGCTTCGTAACGTTTCTGGTCGTTGCTCTCGGTGTAGCTGAGTTGGGGAGAGGCCGGCGACGCGACGGGGCCGGTCACCGCCGGAATGGCGATGGTCTGCCGCGCCGTGTCATTCTTTGCCCAACGGCCCGCTGTGAAAAACCAGATCCGGTCCCGCGCAACCGGTCCGCCGAGAGTGCCCTCCCAGACATGATTGAGATTGTCTTCGCGCGCTTCGTTCGCGGGCGAGGAGGCGGTCCACCGCGGATTGCTCAGGGAATCGCGCAGCGTCGCATCGAAGAGATTCGTGCCCGACCGCGTAATCGTGTTCACGACGCCGCCGGTGAAACGCCCGTACTCCGCACTGATCGCGCCGGTGAGCACCGTCGTCTCTGCGATCGCGTCCTCCACGTACAGCGGTCGCATCTGACCGCGCGTGTTCTCGTTCACGACCGCGCCGTTGATGATCACGAGGTTGTCGTAACCAGGACCGCCCGAGATCTGGAGCACCCCGTTGGAGAGCGTGTTCGAGCTCACTCCTGGCGCGAACTGCGCCGTTGCAAGCTGGTTGCGCTGCACTGGCAATTGGCCGATCGCCTCCATCGGCATCGTGGTTGCGACGTGCTTCGACTCGACTGCCGGAGCGATTTGCGACACAACCGTCATCGATTCGCCCGCAACCGGGACGAGCTGCTGATCCAGTCGCGTCGTCTGTGAGAGCTCGAGTGTGGCTCGGGACTGTTCTTCTCTCATCCCGGGTGCGCGAACGACAATCAGGTAGTCGCCCGGCGCGAGCCCCGGGAGGTGATACGCGCCGGAGCGATCCGTGACGGTCACTCGCGAACCCTGCAGAGACGGCGACCGCACGACGATCCTCGCGCCAGCGAAAGGCTCGCCCATCGAGCTGACGATGCCTGTCAGCGAAGCGGTCGTCTGCGCACCGAGCTCGAGAGGGATGAGAGTCAGCGACAAGACCAGCAGAAGCACTACGAACGACGGGCGGAGGTCTCGCATCTCTCTCCCTCTCTCTTTCTTCGCATGGTGTGGACGGACGGAAGAATAGAGAGAGGGAGAGATGCCGTCAAGGAAGCCCGGAGTCTGCGCGAAACACAAGCGGCGTGCGTAGACGATGGCCGGAGGTCTGGCCGGCCAACGCGGCCGGCCGCGCCGGCCTAGAACGGAACTTCCTCGTCGTCCTCGATCATTTCGGGACCGGGGCCGGGCTTGCTCCCGCCGCTGGCGCCCGACTTGGACTGGCCGTAGCCGCCGCTTTTCTCGTAGCCGCCGCTGCCGCCACCCTCGTCACCCCGCCGGTCCAGCATCTTCATGGTGTTGGCCACGATCTCGGTGCGGTACTTCTTCTGGCCCGACTCTTTGTCGTCCCAGCTGTCGTAGTGAATGGAGCCTTCGAGGTACACCAGCTTGCCCTTCTTCAGGTACTGGCCGCAGATCTCGCCGAGCTTGCCCCAGGCGACGATGTTGTGCCACTCGGTGCGCTCCTGTTTTTCGCCGGCGCGATCAGTGAACTTCTCGTCGGTGGCTACGGTGAACTTGGCGACAGTGTTGCCTTGCGGGGTGGAACGGATCTCCGGGTCTTTGCCCAGGCGCCCCACCAGAGTGACTTTGTTGATCATGAGCTGAGTTTCTCCTACGGACGCGGATTCTATCCTGTCCTACGACGGGTAGAATCGGCGGCCATGAAGTGCGTGATCCAGCGCGTGCGCCGCGCATCCGTCGACGTAGGCGAGGAGCGTGTGTCGGAGATCGGACCGGGCTTGCTCATTCTCGCCGCTGTGGAGAAGGGCGACACCGAACTGCAGATGGCGGATGCGGGAAAAAAGCTCCGTCAGCTGCGGGTCTTTCCGGACGAGGCTGGCAAAATGAACCGTGATGTCGCCGAGTCCGGAGGCTCGATCCTGGCCGTGTCGCAGTTCACGCTCGCCGGATCGATTGCCCGCGGACGGCGCCCGAGCTTCGACAATGCCGAGGAGCCGGGACGTGCGAGGGAGCTGTTCGAAAAGTTCGCAGCGGAGCTGGCCGCCACCGGCATCACGGTACGCACCGGCCGGTTTCGCGAATCGATGGTGGTGTCGCTGGAGAACGATGGTCCGGTAACGTTCGTGTGGCCGTGAGGTTCTTTGTTGCCGGTTGTCTGGGCTTGGTGTTGCTGGTTGGTTGCTGGATGCTGGTTCCTCGTGGTTCCTCCATCCTATGAGCGCTGTTGTCGGTTGTCAGTTGTCGGTTGTCCGGGCCTTGGTTCGGTAGCTGGTGACTCGTATCGCGCTACTGGTTGCTGGTTCCTTGTGGGTGTCTCCAACACGGACTCGCCAGCTGAGTGCCCACGAGCAACCAGCAACCAGGAACCAGCAACACGGACCGCCGAGTCCGATGATCTCGCCGACAATGGACAACCGACAACCTTAGAATGAGTGCAGCGTATGAAAACGCTCTTCCTCACGATCCTCTTTTGTGCTGCGTGCCGCACGGCGCCCACGCCGATCGTCAACCCGCATCCCCCGCCGCAGGACCTGGGCGCGCGGCGCGAGCGC
>JANMSA010000751.1:0-2944 GCA_031388865.1 Acidobacteriota bacterium
CTGCCTCGATGAATCCATTCGCTCGAGCCACGATGCGCACTACGCCATCGAGCTCGGTGCCTGCCGCATCGTCAACATCAAGGTGGGTCGGGTGGGCGGTCACAACCAGGCGCGCCAGATTGAGCAGGTCTGCCGGGAGAACGGAATCGCCGTCTGGTGCGGCGGGATGCTCGAGGCAGGGATCGGACGCGCGCACAACATCGCGCTTTCCACCCTGGCCGGATTCACTCTTCCCGGGGATGTGTCTGCGAGCGCGCGTTACTGGAGCGAGGACATCATCGAGCCGCCAGTGACTGTGAGCTCGCGCGGCACGATCGTGCCGCCGTCAGGACCGGGGATCGGATTTGCCGTGAAGCGCCAGAAGATCGAGAAGATTTCGGTACGGACGGCTTCCATCGGGTCGTGATGCACATCCGCACCTCCCGGCGGTTGCGCGGGCACCGCTCAGGGGGCTGTCCCGTGCGTCTGGTTGGCCGCCGGAAATGCACGGCGAGAGGCATTGCGTCAACTCTGTCGGGGCGGAACAAGATCGCGAGCGCGAATCTAGCTGACGCTATGATGGATCGAACTGAGGTGCGCGAAAGGGCTCACGAGCTGCCCTCAGCGAGGAGAGAGCACGCGCATGAAATCCCGATTCTGGCCAATGATGGTTGCTCTGCTGACAGGGATGCTCACTGCGCAGCCGCTCCCAGCGCAGAGTGAGATCTCGCCGGAGTTTTCGCCCGTGACCGAAAGCTTCGATCACGAGCGGCGCGAGGTGATGATTCCCATGCGCGATGGCGTGAAGCTGCATGCGGTCGTCGTCACTCCGAAAGGCGCGACCCCGGCTCCGATCATCCTCACGCGGACGCCGTATGGTGCCGATAAGCCGACGACGCAGAGTCAAAGCCCGAATGCCGCCATGATTCTGCCCATGGCGGATGAGTCGCTGGTGCGCGCCGGCTACATCCGCGTCTACCAGGACGTGCGGGGCCGCTATGACAGCGAGGGCGACTACGTAATGACCCTCCCGCCACGTGGCGACCTGAATCGATGGAAAGTGGATCAGGCTACCGACACGTACGACACCATTGAATGGCTCGTCCGGAACGTCAAAGGAAACAACGGGCGGGTCGGCCTCACCGGAGTGTCCTATCCGGGCTGGCTCACGCTGATGGGCATCATCGAGCCGCATCCGGCGCTGAAGGCTGCCGTGCCGATGTATCCGATGGTCGACGGCTGGATCGGCGACGATTTCTACCACAACGGCGCCTTCCGCCAGACCATGTTCGAGTGGATCTACAACATGGGCGCGCACAAGGAGAGCAAGTACAGCCCTCCCTTCGGCTACCGCGACATGTACGACGCGTTCCTCTCCGCAGGCTCGGCCGATGCGTTGGCGCGCCGGTACAAGGCCGATGGCCTCCCGACGTGGCGGAAGCTCGTCGACAATCCGTCCTACAACGCGTTCTGGCGGGGACAGGCCGTACAGGATCTGCTCGCAGCGAAGCCGCTGAAGGTGCCGGTGCTCGTGGTTCACGGGCTGTTCGATCAGGAAGACAACTTCGGGGGCATCGCCGCCTATCGAGCTCTCGAAGCGAAAGACATCAGCAACACTCAGGTCCATCTCGCACTCGGCCCCTGGAATCACGGGCAGTCTCAGAACGACGGCTCTTCGCTCGGCGCGCTGCGATGGAACGCGGACACCAGTCTCTGGTTCCGCGAGAAGATTCTCCTGCCCTTCTGGAACCAGCACCTGTTGGGTGAGGCGCCAGCGCAGCCCATCCCGCCGGTGGTGGCCTTCGACACCGGCATCAACGAGTGGCGTACGCATGAGAGCTGGCCCGCCAGCGGACAGGCCGCTCCCGCGAAGTTACACCTGTCAGCTGGCGGCGGTCTGGCGTTCACGCCACCGGCCGCTGCGGCCGTTCCTGCCGGTTCTCAGTTCGCGGAGTTCATCTCCGACCCCGCCAAGCCGGTCCCGTATCGCGTTCGTCCCGTTCTGGCGATGTACAACCCGGAGTCGAGCTGGAACCGCTGGCTGGTAGACGATCAACGCCCCTTTGCCGACCGCCCGGACGTGCTGACGTTCGTCAGCGAGCCACTCACCGCGCCGCTCACCATCAGGGGTGAAGTGGCGGCGACGCTGTTCGCCTCGACCAGCGGCACGGACACCGATTGGGTGGTCAAGCTGATCGACGTGTTCCCGCCCGAAGTACGCGCGAATCCGACTCTGGGCGGATATCAGCTGATGGTCTCCGGCGAGATCATGCGGGGACGCTATCGAGAGAGTCTCGAGATCCCCAAAGCGATTCAGCCGGGACAAGTCGTGCCATACCGCGTGCGCATGCCGGAAGCGAACCACACGTTTCTTCCGGGGCATCGCATCATGGTTCACGTGCAGTCGAGCTGGTTCCCGCTGTACGACCGCAATCCGCAGACGTTCGTGGAGAACATCGGAAAGGCGAAAGCGGCCGACTACCAGAAGGCCACGCAGAGAATCTTTTTCCTTCCGGATCAAGCCAGCTTCGTGTCGCTGCCTGTGGTGAAACAGTAGCTTTTCGGTTGGCGGTTGGCGGAGGAACCCGCGCCCGTCGGTTCGCACCTTCTCTGCTGTCATCCCGAGCGAGGGACCGGCAGAGGACTGCTGTGGAAGTAGTGATGACACGCGGTGTGCAGCCGGCACGAGCCTGGTGAATGGCACGGGAGCGACCCCTCATCCGCCGGAGCCTGCCCTGAGCGAAGCCGAAGGGGCACCTTCTCCCCTCTGCGGAAGGGAGAAGGCTCTCGATGTTTGTTCTTCCAGAGGAACGTGCGACGAGCAAGTCGCGCAGCACCTCCCCTCGAGAGCCTTCTCCCCCGCGCAAGGGGAAGAAGGTGCCGAAGGCGGATGAGGGGGCGCCTCTCCGTCCGGCGCTCGGGAAAGTCACGGCAAGGTGCGGGAAGGCTCAGACAACCGACAACT
>JANMSA010000761.1:0-2073 GCA_031388865.1 Acidobacteriota bacterium
TGCTGACGAGGCTCTCTCCGAGCATCGGCGTGGCCAAACCAAACCGCTCGATTCAGATCCCAATTGATCTCACGGACCACAGAGCGATACCGAAAAGCGTTCGCACATCTCCCCGATCATGTCCAGCGCCGAGCTCGCGAAGCGTATCGGCAATTCACCGAGAACCCCTGGCACCCCGGACTTCACTTCAAACAGGTTCATCCTGTTCATCCCATCTACTCCGCAAGAATTGGGCTTGGTTACAGGGCCATGGGCGTCCGTGAGGGGGAAACGATGATCTGGTTCTGGATCGGCAGCCATGCCGAGTACGACAGTCTGACTCGCTCGAAGTGATGCCGGCGGTCACGCCGGACTCGGCAGGAGATCGCATGCTCCCATTCGACCAGGTGACGCTCACCACCCAACGCCTCGTCCTTCGTCCCCTGTCACCAGCGGACGCCGAACCGCTGTTTGGAATTTTCTCGGACCCGAAGGTCATGCGCTACTGGAGCACTCCGGCGTGGATATCCGTCAACCGGGCGCACGAGATGATCGCGAAGGATCAGTCGGCCATGACGGCCGGTGAACACCTCCGGCTGGGGATCGAACTTCAGCCCACCGCGGAGTTCATTGGCACCTGCACTCTGTTCGACCTCGTGGCTAACTAGTTCCTGTTGAAATTAGGGTCATTTCCGCTGCGGTGCGGTGCTCCGACGACCACCCAGCGCTGGCTATCGTGCGCCGCCGCCCCTCGGAACCGCCTTGCATGGCCCCCAGCGCGGCTTGAGTCATTTTCATCGCCCCAGAGCCTTCTCTTCGGCCGCGCCCGCCCGCCCGTGTCTTCGAACACGTTGGCACTCCTTTACTGAAGACGCCCATGATCATCACAGTCGAGACAACGCGACGAGATTGTGAGCGAAAATGTGGCAGCCGATGCTGCTGCAGTACGTCCTGAAGGAGCGGTAGAGGCAGCGGAACATCTTGTAGCATCGCTTCAAGTATGAAATCGTTCCTTCGATGCCCGCCCGAAAGCGCTGTAGCTTTCTGAAGATCGGGGCATGCTCGCGCTCCATCTCTTCAAGCGTTCTCGAACCCTTCTTCGCGATCGATACGTTCTCGATGACCTTCTCCAACTCGGCCAACTTCTCGCGACTCTTGTAGAACCCTTTGTCCCCGGTCAGATTTGTCGGCTTCTTCCCAAACATTTTCTCGTGACGCGCGATGATCCCGTCGATCAGCGATTCGTCACTGGGGCGCTTCTCGAACGTCGCGTAGTCGCTTACGAACTTGTTCTCCACCTGCTGCAGGAGCACCATGTGGCCGAACTCCACCGGCTTGCCGGCCTTGCCCCGAATCAGCAGCTCCGTATGCGGCTCGAACATGCTGAACAGCTTCTCGCTGTTCGGTACTTGCTCCCCGCCAAGTACTCGCCGCCGCGCCTGATCGACGACACGTCGGGTGAGTTCCTCGAAACCCTTCATCTGTTCGATCAAACCGAGCATTGACAGCTCCGTCTCATAACCATAGCGCCCGGCCGCCAGATTCGCCTGGCATTCGGAACGGATGTCGAGCGACCATACGAGAATCGCCTCCACACGGCCCAGGAGGACCTGGTAGTGCCGTTTCACCCGCCGCAGGTTCTGTCCTTTTTGCGGGGCAAGACGGGCGATCTGCTGCACCACGCGTTTTACTCTCCGCACCTGAAGACGCCGCGAACCAACGACCTCACTATCAAGTTCGCGAACCTGCCCGATCAACCGGGAGAGAACTCGGTACCCATCCAAGAGGAGACTGGAATCGGTGGGGTAGTGAACGTTTGTTTCGTAGGCGGTCGTATCCACCCGAAGGGACTCGCCGGAAATCAGGTTCTCTGCCTGAGCATACCCGCTCAGCAACTCGTTGATGGATTGCCAGGTCTTCGGCAGAATTTGCTTGTACAACTTGCTCAAGGTCGTGAAGTCCATCATCGGCTGGACGTACAGACCGACGAAGCGACGCAAGAACTCGCTGTCGTCAATACGAATGACGGTCGCCCGGTACACCAGCTCTTCGACTTCCATGACGATGACGATCTTCAGCAGTTGCTCGCTGGTG
>JANMSA010000852.1:0-2044 GCA_031388865.1 Acidobacteriota bacterium
TCCGATTGCCGTCATGATCAACGTCAACGAAACGAAGTCCCGCACCGGATAGATCGCCGGCATTTTGCAGTACCTGACGCTCGAGTCCGGCTTTCGAGCGCAACCTGTTCTCGTAGTACATCTCCGATGAGAACCCGCATAACGAGGGTGCCATTCGCCAGGTCAGCGGCAGGAAAATACCTCGGTCGTTGGGGATCGTCTTGTCCGATCCGAGCATGTGCTGCAGCGCTGAGACGGCGACGCCATCAGGGTGAGTGCCCTGGGTTGGCTGATTCAGCTGTTGAGGATCGCCGAGGAGGACGATGTTTCTGGTTGCCTGGGCGACGGCAAGGACGTTGGCGAGCGACATCTGCCCGGCCTCGTCCACGAACAGCACATCGATAGTATTGGCGAACTCCTCCCGCGCCCACATCCACGCGGTTCCGCCGAGCACGTTGACCGTTCCTGACTGCAGCGCTTCAAACGCCGCCTTGTTGCTGTCCAGATAGCGCACTTCTTCAGGCGGTGCATCGGGACGATTCTCGCCGCCCTTGTGTCCGGCGCGGAGAGAGAGTCCCTCCTTCGCTGCAACATCGCGTGCTCCATCGAGCAGCTTGCGAATAACCTTGTGACTGTTCGCCGTCACGCCGACGTTGAGTCCATCCGCAACGAGCGCGGCGATCATCTGGGCGCCGGTGAATGTCTTCCCGGCACCGGGTGGACCCTGAATGGCCAGTAGAGAGTTATCGAGGTTACGTACGACTCGAACTGCAAATGCGATGTCGGCCTCGTCAGGCGCACGCTGAAATGCTCCCGTCCTCAATCGTGGCGGCTTCCTCAGCAACAGATCCAGCGCGGCCGATGGGCCTTCGCCGGAAAGTCCGTTGTCTGCTACCCCACTTCCAAGACTGAACAGCGAGTCCTGCATTTCGTCGACAGGCACATATTCAAACTTGAAAAGGGCCTGTGGATGGATCTCGGCCTTCGATCTTCCCTTTCCGATATCGATCGTACGAGCCACGCGATCAACGTCGGCCACCTCGGCAAAACTCTTGCCCTCCGTGGCGGTTCGCAGGCTCGCTCGGCGATCGATCTCCATTTCCTGTTCAGGATACCGGTATCGATCAACAACCGGACCCTTGGGTTTTCCATTCTTATAAAAGCCGCCGGCATCCACTCGCTCAACAAACTCCAGTCCGGCCACGGCTTCGCGTTCATCCAGAAGCTCTTCCTCGGAAAGACCACGAAGGCGGAAATACTCCCACCAGGTCGCCTTGTCTTCGCGACGGTGGAAGTCGAGCAGGTACGAGAGCAACCATGTCGCCTGCTGTTCTGGCGTGCGATCCTCGTCAGGCACGTTGATCAGCAGTTCCGTTCGGAGGGCGCGAACTGCCAGGTCCCGCTCCGTCACACGTTCCGGCGGAATGTCAGGCTCGAACGGCGGACGTGGGCAGGGAATCCCCTCGGCTTCCGCCTGTGTGCGCAACGTCTCCAACCAATCGCGAAGCCTCAGCGTGGAAACGCAATCATCCTTGTTGTATCCGAGGATGATCTCGCGGTCCGCGTCGATCACAAGCGCCGGTTGCTTCACTTGCAGTGCGTACTCCATTCGGCGCAGCGAATGACTCGCATCCGGCAGGTCAACGTCGCGCTTGAAGTCGTAGAGCGGCTCGAGTCGCTTGATCGAATAGCTCTCAACCCCGGCCCACATTGCCTGCCTGACGACGGCGAGCAGGTCAATGAACCGCCCGCCCTGAAGCAGCCGGTCCAGTTCCCCCTCGCGCGTCGCGTGCCGGCCCATCAACCGCTTGAACGCCGTCGGCTCGTAAGGCGCGAAGTGGTAGATGTGCATGTTCGGGTCGCGCTCGAGCCGGGCCATGGTAAAATCCATGACCTCCTCGAACGCCACCCGCTCCTCGGCCGCCGTGAATGCCCACCACTTGTGATACTTCTCTCCGTCGGCTTCGACCGTTGTTATGCCAAAGAGATACTCTCGTCCACCTTCGTCGGCGTAGTTGTCTCCCTCGAGATCGAGGAAGACGTCGCCAGGTGACGGCTCGGGGAG
>JANMSA010000918.1:0-3599 GCA_031388865.1 Acidobacteriota bacterium
GTCCCCCTCACCCGCCTTCGGCACCGTCGCCCCCGTGCGCGGGGGAGAAGGCTCTCAAGGGGAGGTGCTCGGCAAGAACAAACATCGAGAGCCTTCTCCCCTCCGCAGAGGGGAGAAGGTGCCGAAGGCGGATGAGGGGTCCTCTCGTGGCCATCCAGGCTCGTGAACATGAGGACCGTGTGTCATCACCACTTCTACGGCAGCCCTCTGCCGTTCCCTGGCTCGGGTGTCACTTCAGCGAACGTTTCGCGGCCGTCGCGGGTTAGCATCGTCCCCTCGCCCTATGCGTCTCGACCAGGCCGTCGCTGCACGTTATCCCGAGATCTCCCGCAGGAAGGCACGGGAGTTGATCGCGGGCGAGCGTGTGTTCGTGAACGATCGTCCGATCCGCGTGGCGTCGCGCGAGGTGAGCGAGCGTGATCGCATCACGCTGGCGGAAAAGCTGCCGGACCTCGACATCATTCGCGAGACGGCCGACTGGGTGGCGGTGAATAAGCCTCCGGGGATCCCGACCCAGCCCGCGCGCGACAGAAAGCAGCGCTCTCTCGAGGAGCTGGTCCGCGTCCGCTATCGAATCATCCATCTCGTGCATCGGATCGACACCCCAACGAGTGGCGTGGTGGTCTTTGCACGCAGCCCCGCCGCGGCGGCGCGGCTCTCGGAGCTGTTCGCCTCACGCGAGATCCGCAAGACCTATCTGGCCGTGGTGGAGGGAGCGGTACCGCACGAGCTGACCATCGAGACGCCCATCGGAGCACGGGACGCGCATTCCGTCGTGCGCCCGCTGAAGGCGCTGGACGGCGCGACGCTGATCGAGGCGGAGATCCGCACCGGACGCACTCACCAGATCCGCATCCACATGAAGTCGGTCGAGCGCCCGGTGGCAGGCGACCGCCGCTATGGCTCGACGATGAGCGCGCCGCGCATGTTGCTCCACGCCTGGAAGCTCGAGCATGCCTATTTCGGCGAGCCGCTCGTGGCGCCGGTGCCGTCGGACTTTCCCTCACTCCCAGACCAGGAGAAAAGCTGACCGCACTGAGGCGCTGGAGTACCGCGCTTCCCGGATGACGACACTCTTTGCGGTACGATCCGAGGCGTCATGGATGAAACAGTCATTCGCGCGACGACCGTCATCTGCGTGAGGCGCGACGACCAGGTGGCGATGGCCGGCGACGGCCAGGTCACGGTCGGCAACACCATCATGAAGCATGGCGCGGCGAAGGTGCGCCGGCTCTATCACGGCAAAATCATCTCGGGCTTCGCCGGCTCCGCCGCTGACGCGTTTGCGCTCTTCTCCCGCTTCGAAGCCAAGCTCGAGGAGTACCGCGGCAACATGGAGCGCTCGGTCGTCGAGCTGGCCAAAGACTGGCGGATGGACAAGTACCTGCGGCAGCTCCAGGCAATGCTCATCGTTGCGAACAGCGAGCGCGCCTATCTCATCTCCGGTACCGGCGACCTCATCCAACCCGATGACGGCATCCTGGCGATCGGCTCCGGCGGCTCCTTCGCCCTGGCCTCGGCGCGGGCGCTGATGAAGCACACATCGATGACGGCCGCGCAGATCGCCGAGGAGTCACTGCGCATCGCGGCGGACATCTGCATCTACACGAACCACAACATCACGGTCGAGACCCTCTGAATGGTGATCCAGCTTCCAGCTTCCGCCGCCCCCGCTATCGAGGATCCCCTCCTGAACGCGGAGAGGCTCACGCCGACAGAGATCGTGCGCGAGCTCGACAAATACATCGTTGGACAGCGCGCCGCAAAACGCGCGGTTGCGATCGCTCTGCGCAACCGCTGGCGCAGACAGCAGCTGCCCGCTGAGCTGCGCGACGAGGTGGCGCCGAAGAACATCATCATGATCGGTCCGACCGGCGTCGGAAAAACGGAGATTGCCCGGCGCCTCGCGCGCCTGACGCGCTCTCCATTCATGAAGGTCGAGGCGTCGAAGTTCACGGAGGTCGGCTACGTCGGCCGCGACGTCGAGTCCATCGTTCGCGACCTCACCGAGATTGGCGTGAAGCTGGTCAAGGACGAGAAGAATCGCATGGTGCGCGAACAGGCGGAGCGCAACGCGCGCGAGCGCATTCTGGATATCCTTCTGCCCGACTCCCGTCCGCCGCGCGCGCGACCCGCGTTCGTGTCGGCACCCGAGCCGGAAGACTCTTCCGCGGAGACTCGCGAGAAGCTCGGCCGGTGGCTGGACGAGGGGAAGCTCGACGAACGCGAGGTCGAGATGGACGTGAAGGACCAAGGCTTTCCCTCCTTCGAGATCTTCACGCCTCAGGGTGTCGAAGAGATGGGCGTCAACGTGAAGGACATGCTGCCCGGGCTCTTTGGCGGAAAGTCGAAACGGAAGAAGATGCGCGTCGGCGACGCTCGCGAGATCCTCATCCAGGAAGAGGCGGAGAAGCTGGTCGACCAGCAGAACGTGGCCCGTGAGGCGATCGAGCGCGTCGAGCAAAGCGGGATGGTGTTCCTCGATGAGATCGACAAGATTGCCGGCCGCCAGAGCGCCTCGGGAGGTCCGGACGTTTCCCGCGAAGGGGTTCAGCGCGACCTTCTTCCCATCGTGGAAGGGACGACGGTGAATACAAAGTACGGGATGGTGAAGACGGACCACATCCTCTTCATCGCCGCCGGCGCCTTCCACGTCTCCAAACCCTCGGACCTCATCCCCGAGCTTCAGGGTCGTTTCCCCATCCGCGTGGAGCTGGAGTCGCTCACGGAGTCGGACTTCGAGCGCATTCTGCGCGAGCCGAAGAACGCCCTCACCACGCAGTACACGGCCCTCCTCGCAACAGAAGGCGTCACTCTGACCTTCAATGACGACGCCGTCCACGAGATCGCCCGCTACGCCGCAATTGTGAACGAGAAGACGGAGAACATCGGCGCGCGGCGGCTCCACACGATCCTCGAACGGTTGCTCGACGAGTTGTCCTTCGACGCTTCGGAGCGATCCGGCGACACAGTAGTCATCGACGCTGAGTATGTTTCCCGCGTGCTCGAGGGGATCGTCAGTGACGAGGATCTGTCGCGGTACGTGCTGTAGTCTTCTCATCCTCTAGTCCTCGGTCTTCGAGTCTTCGAGTCTTCGAGTCTTCGAGTCTTCGAGTCTTCGAGTCTTCGAGTCTTCGAGTCTTCAAGGGGTTATACTTCTGATCCCACCTCTTCCGGGTCGCTTGCGACGCTGCCGCGCTCGCCTATCCTCTGCGCCAGAACACGCGATGAGTTCATTTCGACGGCTATTTGTGTGGGAAACGTCCATCGAGCTTGCGGTCCGTATCATTCGGCTATCCGATCGTCTCGTACAGAAACGACGGTTTGCGATCGCAGATCAGCTCGTTCGTGCTGCGATCTCGGTGCCGAGCAATATCGCGGAGGGTCAAGGCCGCTCGACGACGCGGGATAGACGGCACTACCTGGTTCAGGCACGCGGCTCGTTGCTCGAACTGGAGACTCAACTGGAGATCATTACGCGCGCGAACTTAGCGAGGGACGTCACCGGCGTGAACGTGATGGTCAAACAAATCAGTTCAGGTCTCAAGAAGATGATCGACGCACTCGCGTCGCCTGGCTCGAAGACTTGAAGACTCGAA
>JANMSA010000994.1:0-8263 GCA_031388865.1 Acidobacteriota bacterium
GATCGCCACAGCCCGCCGGCATGCCAACGTGCTCCAGCACATGGCCGGGTACTTCAAGAAGCGTCTCGATGCGTCATCGAAGGCGGAGCTTGGCACGGCGATCGATGACTATCGCCGCGGGCTCGTGCCGCTTGTCGTCCCGATGACCTTGTTACGTCACTACGTCAGAGTGCACGGCGTTGCCTACCTGGAGGGTCAGCGCTATCTGGCGCCTCACCCGAAGGAGCTGATGCTACGCAATCATGTCTGACCCGTCGCGCATGCCGTTCGTGCGAGGTTCCTCCTGACAGACGGGTCGCTGTCTGCTACCCTGCACCCGTGCCTACCGAACCCACCGACCCACCCTATGTCTCCACACGTCAGCGGGTGCTGGTAGCGGATGACCACGGGGAGCTTCGCCAGCTCTGGCGTGCCTATTTGACGCTTTCAGGCTTCGTGGTGTCCGAAGCGGCTGACGGCGCCGATGCGGTCGCGAAGGCCATGCAGGAGTCACCGGATGTGATCCTGATGGACTTCCGAATGCCCGGCATGGACGGAGCCGCGGCCGCGCGAGCCTTGAAAGACGATCCGCGAACGGCAGCCATTCCGGTGATTGGACTGACAGCGCACGGAACCGCTGCGAGTCTGCAGGACTTCCAGTCTGTGTGCGACCTCGTCTTGGAGAAACCCCTCAGCCCGGAGGCGGTGATCGAGGCGCTGCGCCGGGTGCTTCCGCGCCGGAGCCCTGGCGAGCCCCCTCCTCCCTGAGTTTCTCGGCGATGACCGTGCGATACACCGCAGCGGTGAAGCGCGGCCGCGGCGTGAGCTCTACGACCTGTTCCCGCGTCATGATGATCATCAATGACTGACGCGCGACGCGCTGGCGCCAGTCCGGGATAGAATCCGTCCTCGCAACTTTTCGAAGGAGGCGACTCATGCCATCGCGCACGTGGATTGCCGCCGGCGTTGCCGGCTGCTTCGTGGTCGGTCTCACTGTGCTTGCCGCGCAGCAGCCGGCGCCGCAACCTGCACAAGGCACACAGCCACAGGCCGGCCGCGGAGGCCAGCCTGCCGCGCCTGGCCAACAACCTCCCGCCGCAGGTCCGGCCGGACAGACGGCTGCGGGCCGAGGTGGACAGCCCGCGACCCCGCCTCCGATGCCGGGTGGTCTGCCGCCGCGTCCACAGACTGAGGCTGATCTGCTCAACGACAAAGGCGGCATCCCGGAAGGGTTCACGCCAATCTTCAACGGCAAAGACCTGTCTGGCTGGCACATCAGCAAGACGAATCACCACGGGACGACACCCGACTACCGGGTCCTGCACGGGATGATCGTCGGCAACCAGAGCCCTATCGGACAGGGCGGAATCCTCCTGACCGACAAGAGGTACAAGAACTTCGAGGTCTACATGGAGGTCAAGCCGGACTGGGGCAACGACAGCGGGTTGTTCCTGCGATCGAGTGAAGCCGGTGAGGCGTATCAAGTTACTCTCGACTATCTGCCGGGCGGCGGGATGGGCGGCATCTACGGCGAGCGCCTGCAGGGTCTGAGCGCGGCGCCGCCGCCGGAAGGCCAGCCGGTTCCAGCGCTCCTCTGGACCGAGGTATGGCGACGTGAGTCGTGGAACTCCGTCCGCGTGCGGATCGAAGGCGATGTGCCCCGCATCCAGGTG
Organism: Acidobacteriota bacterium; assembly: GCA_031388865.1. Taxonomy (GTDB): domain Bacteria; phylum Acidobacteriota; class Thermoanaerobaculia; order Gp7-AA8; family Gp7-AA8; genus QHVT01. Next base: position 1,653 of record JANMSA010000994.1, read on the forward strand.
TGGATCAATGGCGCGCTGATTCGCGACTGGCGGGACACCGCCAACCACGCCGCCGGCGGCGCAACCGACGGCATGATCGCCATCCAGATCCACGGAGGCGCGCGCGCGTTACCCGGCGGGTTCTGGCGTTGGCGCAATCTCGCGGTCAAAGAGCTGCCGTAGGGGAACGGCAGGTCGGCTCGCTGGGCTAAGGGTGACTCCGTGCGTCAGGAGACGCAGCGGGCTAACTCGCGCGCGAGGCTGATCTCGCTCGTTCGCACCCATGAGGACCTGATTTGTGTGCAGGCGGAGTGGCGACTGGCGCTCGAAACGAAAGGATGGACGGCGTGACACCAGCGGAGGCTAGGATTCTCAAGGCGCTGCTCAAGGCGCTCCAAGATATCGCCCAAAACACGGATGACATCAACAAGACGTTGAAGGAAATTAGGGACAAACCGTAGCGATGCTGATGCTCGAGATAGCCAAGCTCCGCGCTGCCTGACCCCGCACCCTGATCGAATACCCGACAAGGGGCGTGGTGCTCTACCCGAATTCCAGCGCGCCAATCACGCTGCAATCACGCAAACGCGGAACGGCATGAGAACCCCTTCGTCCGTGAGTTCGAACAGCCGCAGTGACTGGGGTGTGCTCAAGACTTCCCTGACGGCCCTGCGCCAGATTTCGATCCGTTCCGTGAGCCGTCGGGCCTGACGGACGCGCGAGACCACGACAATAGAGGCAACGGACTCACCGAAAAGGAAATCCTAGTCTTGTGTGAGGAAGAGGACCTCGGAACTGGAGAGTCGCGTGCGGATTCGCGTATCTGATGCGCCGCGCCACCCGAGCGTGATGATGTGCTCAACCTGCACGCCGTCCAACTCGAGGACGCGAACCAATCCCAAAGGGAAGTTCTCGTCCAGCAGGACCTTCACGATGCGTGACGAACGGCTGGCGGGAGGTGCGCTGCGACGTGCGCGACGTAGGCCAGCGCGGCGCGGACCTGTTCGAGGCTCAGGGCGTACTGCGCGGCTACGGTGTCGGCCGATTCACCAGCCGCCAACGCGCCGACGATCGTGGCGACGTCGATGCGCGTGCCGCTGAGGCACGGCTTCCCGAAGCGGATGTCAGGGTCCATGGAGACGCCCGGGAAGACTTCCATAAGCGACAACTCTAACACCGGCAGCGACACCCATAACTGACCGAGCACGACCAGCTCCGCCGTACACCCGTCTGGGATTCGAAACAGCGTAGTTCACGACAACTCGTTGATCACGCTGATGTTTGGTCGGCGGGTGACCCGGGCCATCTCGCGGACGGGCGTGACGCTGCCGAAATTCGAACGCTCAACTGCTTGCAGCGTCAGATGTTGGGGTGCTTCGATGGAATTGGCTGGGTGTCAGGGACGACTTTCGAAACAGGGTCGTCCAGAATGCGGCCTGAATCGTTTCCACTGGTTGCGCGCGGGCCGCTGACGATCCCACCCACTAACTGAAGTGTACAATCGGCCCGGCAATCAGAACATGTCCCACGATGACGTAACCGGCTGGCTGGTGGCGTGGGGCAACGGAGATCCGGCTGCAAACAGCCGACTGATTGAGGCCGTCTACGAAGATCTGCGACGCGTCGCCCGCCGGCGCCTCCGTGCCGAACGCGGCGATCATTCCTTGACACCCACAGCTCTCGTCCATGAGGCCTACGTGCGTCTCGTGGATCTGCGCCGCGTCCGTTGGCAGAACCGCGTCCAGTTCTTCGCGATCGCCGCACGGGTGATGCGTCGCGTCCTGGTGGACCATGCGCGTGGGCACGCCGCCCTCAAACGTGGCGGGGCCGGATGGAGAGTGTCTCTTTCGGATCACGTCGCGGTCACACCTCCACGCGAAACGAACGTCCTGGACCTGGAGGCCGCTTTGGACAAGCTGGGCACGATCAACCCGCAGTTGGTCGATCTCGTGGTCATGCGATTTCTGGGCGGCCTGACGATCGAGGAGACCGCCGAAGCCGTCCAGTCGTCTCCCGCAACCGTCAAGCGCGATTGGATCCGGGCTCGGGCATGGCTGTTCCGCGAGCTGAGCCACAGAGTGGCCGCGCGATCCGGCCCGGTAGCCGACCGGCATCCGAAGACTCCCGACTCACGTGTTGCACGCAGCGTCCGACCTGCGTCTGTGAGACCCAGGGGGATTCACCGCGAATGAGTTCCGAAAGCTGGGAGAACGTGTTCGCGATCTTCGACGCCGCCCTGGCGACGTCTGGTGGAGAGCGCGACGCGCTTCTTGCGCGCGAGTGTGGCGACAATGCGCGGTTGCGCGACGAGGTCGAGTCGCTGCTGGCAGCGAACCGGGAGGCGCAAGGTTTTCTCTCCGGCGGGCTGGTGCGCGCGACCTCGGGTCCTGGCGGCCCCTCGCCAGGCGGCTCCGGGATTCTGACGCCGGGGACGCGGATCGGCGTGTTCGAGATCGAGAGCTTCGCCGGGGCCGGCGGCATGGGCGAAGTCTATCGCGCCCGCGATACCCGCCTCGAGCGTTACGTCGCGCTGAAGATCCTGTGGCCTGACACGACAACCGACATGCGCGGTCGCGCTCGATTGGCGTACGAGGCGCGCGTCATCGCACGGCTTTCGCACCCCCACATTTGCGCGCTTCACGATATCGCCCATCACGATGGCGTCGACTTCCTCGTGATGGAGTACCTGCACGGCGAAACGCTGGCGTCACGGCTGCGCAGAGGCCCGCTGCCGGTTGCCGAGGCCGTGCGGATCGCCATTCAGATCGCGGCGGCGCTCGACGCGGCCCACGCCGAAGGCATCGTGCACAGCGATCTGAAGCCGGCGAACATCATGCTGGTCAACGGCGGCCCTGCCGGCGATGGGGGGGGCGAGTCGAAGCTGCTGGACTTCGGACTCGCGCGGTTCCTGTTGACGGCGCGGATTCCAGAAACGCACGTGTCAGCGGCCACGGATCACCACCCGTTGGCCGGGCGAGGTGCGATCGCCGGCACTCCACAGTACATGGCGCCCGAACAGATCCGCGGCGAGGAGGCGGATCCCCGAAGCGACATCTTCTCGTTTGGAAGCGTGCTCTACGAAATGGTTTCTGGACGCGCGGCGTTCGCGGGCGCTACCACGGCGGAGGTGATGTCCGCCGTCCTGGGCGCGGAGCCATCGAGCCTGGCGATCGGTCGCTCCCGCGCAAGCAGAGAAACCGCGAGCGGCTCACGCCGTCTGGACAAATTGATCGGGCGCTGCCTGGAAAAAGAGCCGGATCGGCGCTTCACTCGGGTGCACGAGGTGACCGCCGAGCTCCAACAGGTCGCGCGGGCCGTGGCGGCGGCGCGCGAGCGCCGGCTGAGGCGATGGGCTGGTGTGGCGGTCGTGGCGCTGATCGCGATCGGCGTTGCGGTGTGGCCTCGGCTGCAGTCCCGACCTCCACGGCTGCCACCACCGGCCGCGATGAAGATCGGGCAATTGACGTCGCTGAATGGTCTCGTCATCGCACCGACGTTTTCTCCAGACGGCGCGCAGGTGGCGTTCTCCTGGAACGGAGAGCGGGAGGACAACTACGACATTTACGTGAAGACTGTCGGGGAATCGGGCGTGACACGGCTGACGACCGATCTCGCTGCGGACACGCTTCCCGTCTGGTCGCCCGATGGAAAGGAGATCGCGTTTCTTCGCGACCACTCCGGCGGAGGGACGAACGTGTACTCCGTCCTGTCGACTGGCGGTGGAGAGCGGAAGCGGTTCGACTTCCGCATTGGCGGCGGTCCATCGGCGCGCATCGCCTGGTCGCCGGACCAACGCTGGATCGTCGGCAGGCCTGACCTGACCGAGGACCAGGCGAAGAACGGCAACTGGGCGTTGCACCTGATCCCGCTCGGGAGCGGTACGCCGCGCCGGCTCACGGACGCAAAGGCGCCCGACATCGACCTTGCCCCGGCATTCTCTCCCGACGGGCGGCGCCTGGCGTATGTCGCATGCGTGAATTGTTCCGGGCGCAACTGCAGCGTGAGTGTGCTCGACTTAGGAGGGGACTACGCTCCGGCGGGACCACCGCGCCACCTCGCAGACACGCGTCAGACCCGATCGATCGCCTGGAGCCGCGATGGCGCGTCGGTCGTCTACGACACGAATGCACGAGGACGCTGGGAGCTCTGGCGGATCGCGGTCGATGGCGGGGGCGAGCCGGAGCGAGTCGAGCTGGCCGGCGATCACTCACGGCAGCCGGCGATCGCACCGGCCGGCGGTCGCCTGGCGTTCGAGCGCGCGTCTCAGGGGCTGAGCATCTACAAGCTGCGAGCCAGCGGACAACCCGAGCCCGTGCTGGTGTCCTCTGCGTGGGATTACAGTCCTCAGTTCTCTCCAGACGGGCGCCGCATCGCCTTCAGTTCCGGGCGCTCCGGCGACGGTGAGGAGATCTGGTTGGCCGCAGCCGACGGTTCCGGCGCACGGCAACTGACGCGCGGCCCTGGGACGCGTCAGACCTTGCCGGCATGGTCGCCAGACGGACGCTCCATCGCCTTCGAATCGACCGCCGCCAACACCCGCACCGACATCTGGGTCATTCGCGCCGACGGCGGCGACGCACGCCGGGTCACGACGGATCCTGGCGGAGAAAGTGCGCCGGTGTGGTCACGCGATGGACGGCGCATCTACTTTCTTTCGGATCGCGACGGCGCCGGACTGTGGGGCCGCGACACGTGGCAGGTTCCATCCGAGGGTGGACCGTCCACGCGCGTGACGACGGGAGGCAGCACCCCCCTCGTGTTCGAGTCGCTTGATGGGACGGCCCTCGTCTATCAGAGCCGTGTCATGTACCAAACCACGGATGGGACGTCCTATCCAACATTCGGGGACTCGCCACTCCTGGCCGTGCCCATCGCCGGAGGGAAGCCGCGTCAGATCGTGCCTTGCGTACGATTCCTGAGCTGGGCAGTCACCGACACCGGCGTGTACTACAGTCCGTGCGGCAATCGTCGGGATCGGGATCAAACCAACGGCTTCGTACAGACCTGGCCGCGAGGCTCGCAGATTCCAATTCAAGTGCTCGACCCATCGACCGGCCGAGTGCGGGTCCTCGGGAGTGTCAAGGCGCCCTTCGAGCCAAACCGGCTGGCCGTGTCGCCTGACGGGAAGACGATCCTGATCCAACGCAACACGACCACCTCCGATCTGATGTTGATCGAAAACTTCCGGTAGGTGAGGCCCTCCTCTCGAACTCACGTCGACGATGAAGAGATCTTCATCGTGGTCCTGGTCGTCAAGCGGTCTCGGATGTAGTGACGTAAAAGCCAAGCGGTGTCCGGTCTCGTCCAGCGACGGCCCTCCGCTGCTCTCCATCCATTCGTCGCGCTCGTCACGGCTCGCCCGTATGGTTCGCCGGTCCGACCGGTCGTACACGTACACGTCCCAGAGCAGGTTGATGTCGACCTCCGACGCACTGCATTTGCCGTCACAAAGCAGATTCGAGGCCAGCGACTGATACGCGACGACCAACCCGTCACCTGACACAACCGGCCGCGCGCTCCCCGCATCGGCAGGTGGGCCCGCCGGCGCATGACTGATCAACTCCGTTACGCCAGTTTCCATGTCGCGCAGATAGATCTGCGCGACGCGTCTGCTGCCACCCTGCGTAAGATTGGACGCCTCGGATGCGAAGGCGACAAATCGCCCGTCGCCGCTGATCGTCGGATGGTGGCTCGACCCGTCCGTGTCGCGGCCCGCCTGCCCCAGGCTCACACGCCTGGTGCGCTGCATGACCGTGTCGCGAACGTAGATGTCGAATGCCCCATTTCCATCCGGCGCATCATCGCCACGAGACGGACCGTCGCGGACCGTCAGATCGGCTCTCGACATGAAGGCCACGTGACGGCCATTGGCACTGATCGCGGGGAGGGCGCCCTCACCGGCCCGTGGCCGTCCCTCGCTCGTCACGTCTACTCGCGTGCGCTCGTTCGATGCAAGTCGGATCAGGTACACGCCGATGCCGCCGCCGAAGGTGGTCGCGTCCCCGAGGATATCGCTGGCAGATGAGACGAAGACAACAGCCCCGCCATCGGCGCTGATCGCCGGATCCATGCTCGGAGCATTCGCAGGCTCGCCGCGGGCGCTGGTCGACAGCAGTCGGATGCTGCCTGTCTCGCGATCCCTCAAGAAGACACGAGGGATACCGCGGGCGAACTCGACGTTCGTGCGATTGCGGTCGGCCGGCGCGTCGCCCACGAGATGATCGAGGCCGCACAGGCTGACACACCGCACAATTCGCAGGAGCATTCAGCCAGGCACCCGGTGCCCGCCATTGCTCTCCAGGATCGATTTCCTGTTCTTGCCGGACCCCCGTCCGGGCGCGTCAGCGCGAGTGGCCGCCACGTCGTCTTTGCGTCCTACGCGGCCCTGGTGCCTGCGGACGACAACACGAGGCGCGACGTGTACGTGATGGATCTTTCGACGCGCCGTGTCACCCTGGAAACGTCGGGGGTAGACGGGGGTGCTGCAGACGGAGAGAGCCTTCATCCCGATATCAGCCGGGATGGACGGTTCGTCGTGTTCGAGTCCACAGCTGGCAATCTCACGAACGTCGAGTTCGCCCGCGGTATCCCTCGTGTCTTCTTGAGGGATCGCGAGACAGGCAGCATCCGAC
>JANMSA010001002.1:0-12802 GCA_031388865.1 Acidobacteriota bacterium
GCTGCACGGCGTGGACGGACACTTCCTCGACTGGGGAGCCCGCCGAATCGACGACGCGGCCCCGAATCTCACGACCGGTCGGCAATTCGATGGTGACCTCGTCGCTGGGGTCATCGAAGGTGACGTAGTGATCGAGCTTCACGCCGCTGCGCCGCGCCGAGTCCTCGACCGACGCTGCATATTGCCCCTTCCCTTCGAGGAGGACCTGGAACTCACCGTCGTGCCGCATTCTGGCCACGACGTGTCGGAGCCGGCTGCCCTTGTCCGCGGGTTTGAGGTTGATCGTTCCGTTCACGCCTTGTCCGCCCCTCGTGACGCGGCCGTGATAGAGCGTGTCGGTCAGCGTGAGCGTGATCTGCCGATCCACGCCGGCTGCCACATCGATCGTCGACTCCGCGACGTTCAGGAAGAAGCCGTTTTTCAGGCGACCCGTTGCACGCACGGTCCATGTACCCGGCGGCACGTCCTCCACGACCGTCCCCATCGGTGTGAGCTCGGCGCGGATCGGCGCGCGTCGCGGCCAATGCGAGTGTCCGGTGCCTTCGAGCTCCACCGCGTGCAGCTCGAGCGCGTTCTTTAGGCTCTCCGGAACTGACAACGTCACGAACACGTTCGCGGGCGTTTCGAGAACCAGATTGTCGATCACGGTCTCTTCTCCCGCCGCGAGCTCGTAGGGCTCGCTGATCTGGGGGCGCTTCCGTCCTCTGCCTTGCATGAGGAAGATGACACGGCCCTCCGGCAGACCTGTCAGCCTGGCCCATCCCGAAGAGTCGCTGACCGTTTTCCCGAGTGCGAAGGGCTCCACGTCGAACTTTCCCCTCATCGCCGCCAGATCGTTCTGGCGGATCGCCGTGATCTGTACATCTTCCGAAGGAGACGCGTCGCTTCCCGAGCGAACGCGGAGGACTGCTGCGGCTCCTTCCGTAAGCGCAATCGTTCCCAGATCGCGGCTCTCTCCAACCTTCAATGGCTGAGAAGAAGATCTCACCGGGACGAATCCGGCGGCATGCAGGCTCATCTCACCGCAGCTGGCGGGAGCGCCCGAGCGCATCCGGGAATCGGAGATCGCAAACGGGATCTCGACCGATGAGGCATTGCCCGCGCACTTTGCGAATCGCAGCGAGCCCGAGCGAGGGGGGAGCGTACCGCGCGGAGCGCTGATTCGCGCGGCTAGATTTGCCCGATCTGCCAGCCGTACACGGGCCGGCTCCTCACACGCGCCATCGAGCACTGCAGTCCCGATCCCCGTCGACGATTCGATCATCACAACGGTTCCGGCCACGCAGGACGCCGACATCGTGAGCAGCATGCCGCCGGACACCTGTTGCTTTGTCGAGGCCAGGTCCGAACGAATGCCGTCGCGCCAATGCGACACGACCAGATCGTCCGGATTCTGCGCCGTCCCGGCGACCAGAACGCGGATCGTCCGCGCCTTCGGTTGCTCGTTCTGCGAGGGCACTGGCGGAAGGACAACGCGCACAGTCGGGTGATCGCCGGGGCCGAGGAGGACCTCGCCGATCTCGACGGGGACCCCCGTTCCGGTCGCCGCACTCGCTGCGCGGACGACGATCCGGTAGGTTCCGAGAGGAAGGGAATCCCACTGCTGCCCGCTGCCGGCGATCGGGCGCGTCCAGGTTCTGACTGCGCGCTCACGGGTCAAACCGAAAGGAAGCTTCACGTCGACGGGAAGGAGAGAGACTTTCTCCGATCGCTCAACTGCAGCAGGGACGGACCAGCGGACGAGAAGGGATGCGCCCTCTTCGAGGACTACTGTGTTGTCGGGTCCGCTGGCGAGTCTGGCTCGGTCGAGGATTGCCGGAGCGTAACCAGATGCCTCGACGAGGAACGCTTCGTTGCGGTCGGACGTTGCGAAGATGGTGAAGGCCCCTGTCTCCGGCGTCGTCGCCGCTGAATTCACTCGCCGGTGTTGCTCTCCAAGTACGCTGAGCGGGCCGCCGCCGCCGAGGAGGCGGATCGAAGCTCCGGCGACCGGCAGTCCAGTCTTGCTGACGGTGAATCCACGCACGGGCACTAGCGGCTTGATGCCGATGAAAAGCTTCTGCGCATCCGCGGCAACCGTGAACGGCTCTGCGAATTCGGTCGTGAATCGCGGGGCCGAGGCGACGATGCGGTACGTTCCCGGTGGTACCTCCCATGTCGCCTTGCCCCTCGGCGCGATCGTTTCCTGCGCTGGATCGCTCCAGGGCCGATCGTCGGCCACAATCGCGATGTATACATCGTTGAGCGGCGCTCCGTTCGCCGAACCGGCGGTGACCGTGACCGTTGCCGCAGCAGCGCCGGCAGCGACTCCGACGACGCTCGCGCAGGAAAGGATGAGAATCGCGGCGCTCCATAGGTGTCGTTGTTTCACGGCGTGTATCCCAGCATGTCCCGGTCGCTGCCGATCATGGAATGGCGGGAGGCAGTATGCAAGCAAGCCAGGCTGTACTAACTGCTACTAGCGCCTGGTGGGCTGAGAGCCCTCTCTCCACAGCTGGGCGAGAAGCGGCCAGCAAGCAGCAACGAGACCAGACGCGCCGTATCATGCCTTCGTGCCAGCGGACGTCGTCTACGCCGATCATCACGCCACCACCCCGTGTGATCCTCGGGTCGTGGAGAAGATGCTCCCGTACTTTACGGACCATTTCGGGAATCCGTCCTCCATTACCAGCCCGCACGGGCGGCGGGCCTCCATGGCTCTCGAGGACGCGCGCCTGGCCATCGCGCGCTTCTTCGGCGTACTTCCTCCGGAGATCTACTTCACGGCGGGTGCGACTGAAGCGAACAACATGGCGCTGCATCTGCTGCAACCGGGTCAGCATTTCATCACCAGCCCGCTCGAGCACAAGTCCGTGCTCGTGCCGGCGGAGCGGCTGGCAATGCTGGGGGTCGAGGTGACTTACCTGGCTCCTGATCGCGAGGGCTTCATCGATCCAAGCGCATTGCGAGATGCGCTGCGGCCGCAGACGCGACTGGTGTCCATCGAAGCGGCGAACGGGGAGATCGGAACCGTCCAGCCGCTCGCGGCGTTGGCAGCCATCTGCCGCGAGCACGGGGTGCTCTTCCACACAGACGCGACCCAGGCCGCGGGCAAGATCCCGCTCGACCTGACGCTCGTCGATCTCGCGTCGTTCTCCGCGCACAAGCTGTACGGGCCCAAGGGAGTGGGAGCGCTCTTCGTCCGGCGGGGCGTGCGCGTGCCGGCGCTCGTCGCCGGCGGTGGACAGGAGAGAGGCCTTCGCTCCGGAACCGTCAATGTTCCGGGCGCGATCGGCTTTGCCGCTGCTCTGCAATTGCGCTCGCTGGAGATGGCGGACGAGGGTTTGCGTCTGGCGAAGATCCGCGACATTCTGAGGGAGCGTCTCCTCGAAACCATCGAAGGCGCTTCGGTGAACGGACCGCGGGAGTTAAGATTGCCGGGAAATCTCAACGTCAGCTTCGACCGCACCGACGCCGAATCGCTGCTTCTGGCGATGAAGCGGTTCTCGTTGTCGTCGGGGTCGGCGTGCAGTTCGGGGGAGAAAGGGCCGTCGCGCGTGCTGAAGGCAATCGGCGTGGACGACGGGGCGGCGATGGCGTCCATCCGTATCGGTCTCGGAAGATCCAACACGTTGGAGCACACCAGCATGCTGGCCGAAGACCTCTCGCGCGCCGTGCGTAGACTGAGGGAGATCACTCCGGTATGAATGCGGACCCCATCGGGCGGATCCTGCTCGTCGATCACTCGCGCGGCGCGCTGCTCTTTCAGGAGACGATCCTCCGCCGTCGAGACATGGTCATCAGCTCCGCGCTTGCGGGCTCGGAGGGGCTGATCAAGGCTAGAAGCAAGCCGCCCCACCTGATCATCTTCGGATACGACCTGTTCGATATGGCCGCACCCGAATTCTGTCGGGAGATCCGCGCGCACGACGTTACTCGCGACCTGTCACTGCTGCTCGTCTGCGACCGTGGCGCAACCGATCACGGCGACCTCAGTCTCTCCGCGGGGTGCAACGACGTGATCTTCCGGCCGCTGCACAAACCGGAGCTCGACGAGAAGGTGGAGCGTCTGACCCGCATCCCGGTGCGCCGGCAGCTCCGCACGATCACCAAGATCGAAGTCTCGCTCGAGAAGAACGGCCGTTTCATCCTCGGCCGCAGCCTGAACATCTCTTCGAACGGGATGCTCCTCGAGGTGCAGAGCGTGCTCCCTCAGGACGGCCCTGTGCGCCTGCACTTCTATCTACCGGCCGACCCGAAGCCGCTGCAGGTCATCGCGGAAATTCTTCGGGCCGAGTTCACGGGCGCGATGGCCAAGTACGGGATGCGCTTTGTGAGTCCGACCGAAGAGGATCGGCAGAGGATCTCGCGGTTCGTCCACCGGCTGCGCTCGCGGGAAACCATGTGATGGCGGCGCTTGACGAAGCCATCGAAGCGGCGCGAAAAGAGGACTTTCTGCGCGCGCTGACGTCATTTCTCGACGTCTACGGCAACGATGACGCTCCCCCCATCCGCAGTCCGAAGGACGCGACCGGCCTCTCGTTCTTCGGATTGACGCTCGCGGTGATGCAGAAGAAACTCAAGCCTGCGATCGATCTCTGCCGGCGTGCGATCGAGCTGGAGTTCTACAACGGCGATCACTACGCCAACCTGGCGCGGGTCTACACCATCGCCGGCAACCGTCGCAAAGCGCTGCAGACCCTCGACGAGGGGACACGGGTGGCGCCCGAGCATGAATACCTGCTGAAAGTGCGAAAGCAGATGGGTGAACGTGCCCGCCCAGCCGTGCCGTTCCTCGACCGCGCCCACCCCGTGAACGTCTCCCTGGGACAGTCCCGCCACGCCAAGAAAGTGTCCGCACTGGAAAAGAAGAAGAAGTAACCGCGAGTTCAGTATCAAGGTGGGGTCAGACCCCGCCTCGATACAGAGTTGATCGAGCCGGATGCGTTGGCGTGCGCTCTGCGAGCGGGCCGGCCTGGATTCGCTGCCGTCGATGTGTACGAGGAAGAGCCGCTCCGCGGGACCGGCCATGGACTGCTCGCAGTCGACAACGCCATCTGCACGCCGCACCTCGGATACGTGGAGCGCGACAGCTACGAGCTGTACTTCGGTCAGGCGTTCGACAAAGTCGTCGCGTTTGCGGGATCGATGGAGATCAATCACGTCCCGACGAACTGAGTCCGGCGCAGCTCGCGTTCGTGCAGCCGGCATTCGTGCGCGACCGTCATCAAGGCGACTGGAGCGGCGCGCGAAAGAGCGCGTGACGTGATCAGTGTCGGTACCAGGCGGCCAGCCGTTCCGGCGCGATGCCGAGGTGCCAGCCGAGGATGATCGTCCAGTTGAGGACGGAAGTCCGGATCACGCCCTTCCTCAGGAAGCGGCGCCCGGACGTCCGTACTTTCAGAGGCAGGATGACTGCGCGTTTCATCTGCCGTGAGAGTGCGTAGTCCTCCATGATCGGCAGTTCGGGATAGCCGGGGAACGCGTCCCGCCGGAAGAATTGCGCCTGATCGCCCCACGGCGCGCGCGTCAGGCGCGTGCGCGTGTTGATCATGAATGCGACACACCCGAGGCGCGGGCCACCTTCGGCGAACTCCAGCTGAAACCCGCCGCAGGTGAAGCCGTCCTCGATGGCGCCGGTCACCGCGCCGGCCGCGCCGGCAGGCAGGAGCGTATCGGCGTGAAGGAAGATCAGAATGTCGTGCTCCGCGGCGTTGGCGGCGCGATTGAGTTGACACGCGCGCATGGACTCTCCGGCGATGACACGCACTCCGCGCTCGGTGGCGATGGCCACCGTCGCGTCCGTACTTCCTCCGTCGGAGACGAGGATCTCTGAGGCGCCGGCAGCCCATGCGGCATCGATCGTCGCTCCGATGCGCACCTCCTCGTTGAACGTGGGGATGATCACACTGACACGCCCCATGAGGCGCGGATTGTACGTTGCTTGCTGCTACCGTAACGCGCGTGAACGCGTACATCCTCACCGGCGGCCGCTCGCGCCGTATGGGCGCGCCGAAGACGACCCTGTTTCTGGAACGCATCGTGGCCGTGGCCAGTTCCGTCTTCGAGGCGGTGCTTGCGGTGCAGCGCAGCGGCGAGGATCGTCTGACTGTGCAGACCATTTTCGAAGAGCCGCATGAGCGGGACGGAGCGGTATTCGGAGTCATCGCCGCATTGAGCCACGCAGCGTCAGGGGCCCGGAGCGAGCCCGCGAAGTGCTTCATCCTGGCCGTGGACTACCCCCTGGTCACCTCGGAGGTCCTGACCTATCTTCGCGATCGCGAAGGCATCCCGGTGTGGAACGGACGCCCGCAACCGCTCTGCGCGGTCTGGCGCTCGGAGCTCCTCCCGCGACTGCAGGAGCGCATCGCGGCGGGTACCCTCGATTTGCACAGCCTGAATGGACAGGACATGATCCCTGAACCGGAGCTGCGTGCGCGATTCGCTGGCGAGCCGCTGATGAACGTGAACACGCCTGCGGAGCTGAAGGAGGCGGAGAAGCTCTATGGCCAAAGATTTCTCGCATCTCGATGAGACAGGCGGCATCTCCATGGTGCACGTCGGCGCCAAAAAGCAGACGCAACGCGATGCCGTGGCCGCTGCAACGGTACGCATGACTCCCGCGACGCTACAGAAGCTCGTGGCACGCGCGCTACCGAAAGGGGATGTGCTCACCACCGCCAAGATTGCGGGCGTGCTTGCTGCGAAACAGACTCCGGCGCTGATCCCGCTCGCGCACCCGCTGGCGCTGGAGTCGGTCGACATCACCTTCGACCTCGACCCCGCCGCTGGCACCATCGAAGTGCGCGCCATCGTCCGCTGCGAAGGGAAGACGGGCGTGGAGATGGAAGCCATGACCGCCTGCGCCATCGCTGCGCTCACGATCTACGACATGTGCAAGAGCGCGGAGAAGGGGATCACCATCGACGGACTGCAGCTCATGCGCAAGAGCGGGGGCAAGTCCGGCACCTGGGAGCGGTGAGACGAAATCGATGGAGGTTGGCGCTGGGCCGCGTGAGCTCCAAGTGCGTTCCTCTTTCGCCTAGGTTCAACGCCGGTGAGCGGTGATCCGTTGGGCGTCTCAAAGCAAGCGGAACAGGATTTGCAAACTGCACCGTGTCATGGCGCACGCTGTCACATGGTTGGGAAGCTGAATCCTGCTCGTTCCTTTTCGGGCGCTGTGACTCAGCCCTGGATCGCGTCACGTTATGATGAAGGAGATTATCGGATGAAGAGAGCGTTATTAGTATCGCTGCTTGTCGCACTCAGCCTCGCCCCTGCGTCTGTAGCTTTCGCTGAAGATCGAGCAGAGTCAAACGCGAAGCCTGACAAAGCGAAGACGGCAGCGCAAAGCCTTTACGAACGCCTCGGCGGCGTCTTCGCCATCGCCGCGGTAGTGGACCACTTTAGCGACGCGGTTGTGCAGAACCCGATCGTGGGAAAGACTTCGCAGAACCCAGCCCTCAGGGAATGGCACACGAAAAACCTGCACAGGTTGCCGGGCCTCAAGTTCATGCGAACCTTGTGGGTCTGCAAGGTCACGGGCGGGCCGTTCAAATTTTCGCCAACCAAGCCCGGTAAAACTAATTTGGGCCTTGAGGAGGCGCATCGCAGCCTCAAGATCTCGCCAGAAGAATTCGACGAGGTGGCGGCCGAGCTGGGGCGCAGCCTTGACTTCGCCAAAGTGCCTGCGCGTGAGAAGGGAGAAGTCCTCGCCGCCTTCGCAGCGCATAAGAAGGAGGTAACGGCAGGCTACAAAACGAAGTGATGATGGCTGGCTTGCGCTGCAGCCCACTATCAGGCCCCGCTCCTTCAAGGCAAATCATCATTCTCCTTTGTGGTTTGAGTTTTCTTCAGGAGCTTCGAGTCGCGAATGAGCACCTCCAGTCCTCACTCAATTCGACGAGACCCATCCCATCGAGATCCTTCTCCCCCGCACACGGGGGGAGAAGGTGCCGAAGGCGGATGAGGGGGCACTCTGAGGCAGCCGGCTGGCAGTAGAAGTCGGCAATGTACCGCCCGATGGGTGTTTGTCTTCTGAACTTGAAACGTCGCAGCGACCCGGCCGATCAACTCTACGCTCTGCAGAGCATCGCTTCATGCGTCTCATCCTCTGACGGATCGGCGGCCAGAGGGAGCTCCCTCATCCGCCTTCGGCACCTTCTCCCCCCTCACAACGAGGGAGAAGGGTCTCGATGGGGGAGAGTGTCGCGAGACCCGCCGAGCTTGGAATGGTCCATCTCGTCGGTCTGAGGCGTAGCCTCGTTAGTCCGTTGAGCAACTCCGGACCATGGAGTCCATGCATCCGAAAAGTGGTTTGCTCCTGATCGGCATGCTGCTGGTTGCGCCGTCACCCGCGCGTGTCCGGCTGTTTGAAGGTTCGCGGTAGCTTCCAGGTCAGAACCACACCCGTCACTCGCTCCGTCAGGGTCTCGACCAATCGCGCCCCGCGTTCGTTCGACCCCGCTGCGACCCGTGACACTCCGCCGTGTGGCCCGGCTTCCGTCGCAGCTCACGCACGCGGGTGACTAATATCACGACCCTTCGCGATCACGCTCTCCTAGCATTCACATCGGCCGTAGGAGTGAACTGATGGCGTCATGGATTGCACGGTTTGCGCTCGCTGGTGTCTTCCTCCTCAGTGCATTGCGAGCGTTCGCGAACACTCCCCCTGTCGTCGATACATTCACCGCCACACCGTCGGTCCCCGCCCCCGGTCAGGCCGTCACACTGAACATCTCGGCACACGATCCAGACTGCGCTGTGGCGGCGTGCACCACTGGCTGCGGGATCACCGTCCGCAGCGATCTGCTCCTCTGGTGGGACAACACGGGCCGCACCCCCTCGGGATTCCAGGGTTCGTCTCCTTCGCCGACGGGAAGCCCGTGGAGCGCGACCGTCACATGGATCGCGCCGCCAGTGGTTGGCACCTATCTCGTTTCCGCCCGGATCTCCGACTCCGGAGAGACGCTGTGTGGCCGCCGCCTGTCGAAAACTGCCTCGATTTCGATCACGGTCACGAATTTGCGGCCGCCAGTCATCGACGCGTTCACCGTCACGCCGCGGACCGTTCCGGTCGGAGGAATGGTGCAGATGAGCGTCGTCGCGCGGGATCCGCTGAACCGACCCCTCACGTACTCCTTCTCGTCCGACGCGGGGGCGATCTCGCACGCCGGGCCGAGCGATCCCACAGCTCGCTGGACCGCCCCGAGCGCCGCCGTAACGGCCACGATCCGCTGCACCGTCACACCTGCCGGCGGTCCAGCCGTATCGGTGCAGGCAAACGTCGCCGTCGAGATCGGAACCTATCTCCGCGCCGTCGACCTCGGCGAGGTTCGACCCACACGCGTCACACCTCTGGTCGATGGCCGCATGCTGGTGGCCGGCGGCGCTTCGGGAATCCTGGCCGCCGTCTCGCCGGTGACGGGGCAGATCTCGTGGCAGCGGACGCAGCTCGCAGCTCCGGTGGCCGTCGCTGCGACGGTCGACGAGCTTTATGTTCTCGAGCGCGGTGCGCAACGCATTTCCGTCTGGACCCCACAAGGCGATTTCATCCGCCACTTCGCCATCCAGGCTTCGCTGCCGAATGACCTCACGATCGGCCCGAATCCGGGAGAGCTCGTGGTCAGCGATACGGAGGCAGCGCGTCTCCTGGTCGTGTCGGCGGAGGACGGACGAACTCTCCGCACGATCGGCAACGGTCAGCTGCGTCTCCCTGCCGGGATCGCGATGGCCGGAACCCGGCTGGCCGTGGCCGACGCCGGCCTCGCCCGGGTGCTGCTGTTTGACGCGGCCGGGACGCTCGTGACAACCCTCGGCGATGACACGATTTTCGTGAGACCGCAGGGAGTGGCGTGGGACAGCGCTGCGCAGCGACTGGTCATCTGCGACAGCTATTCCGGCGAGATCACACTCTTCGGCGAGGACGGTGGCTTTCGGGGAACGATCGGAGGGTTCGGCAGCGATGCCGGGAAGCTCATGAATCCGATCGACCTCGCGGTGCTTCCGGGAGGAACCCTCGCGGTCACGACCGGCGGCGGCGAGGTCTCCATGTTCCAACTCCTGGCCACGCTGTCGTTGCTCGCGCCGCCCACCGGCCTGACGGCAGCCGACGTGCCTGATGATGATGGCGGTGCAATCGCCATCGCCTGGTCTGCGTCGAGTGACGATCCCCTTCGCGTGACCGGATACCGGATCGAGCGTGCGGTCCGCGAAAGCGGTCAGTTTGAACCGGCGGGAAGTGTGGGCGCGTCGACGACGCGGTGGATCGATCGCTCGGCGGTCGACGGGATCTGCTACCGCTACCGCGTCGTGGCCCGTGATGGGACGCTCGAAGCGGCCAGCGCGGAGACCGCATGCACGGTCGCGCGAAACGATCTTCCGCCACTGAGTCCGGCCAGCCTGACTGCGGAGGCGCAAAGTCCATTCTCTGTGACGGTCACGTGGAGCGCCGTGCCGGCTCGCGATCTAGGCGGCTACGCGCTCGAGATCTCGACGGGCGGCGCATCTGCGCAGACGCTGCGAGTGCCCGCGAGCACGACTTCCTCAACCGTCACGGAGCTGCTTCCGGATCGCAGCTACGCTGTGTCGCTTCGCGCCTTCGACACTGCCGGAAACTTCTCCTCGCCGGTGAGCGCGACTGCCGCGACCTATCCGGACGTTTCGCCGCTCGCTCCCGAGGTCAGCGTTTCCGACGCCACTACGGGCGGCGCTGCCGACGTGAGGTGGACCATCACCGCGGGGCGCGTGCCGGTCTCGAACTACCGGATCGTTGCGACTTCGTCGGTCGCCGGCTGGCCGGTCGTCGCGAATGAATGGACCGCTTCGCCGTATCGCATTCGCGGCCTGGTCAACACGCTGGCGTACGACGTCACCGTCATCGCGTATACGCCCTGGGGTCGAGGCAGCGAGCCCTCGGCACCCGTGCGGGTCGTGCCGAGCGCCCCGCCGCTCACTCTTCCGGTCGTCGAGGCCAGGGGGTGGGACGGGACGACGGGAATCGAGGATGCTGCGGGATTCGACGTCTCATTCGAGATCGCGGAAGAGAAGCGGCTGCTTCGATTCCGGTACCGCTCGGCGGGTGGGAGGTTGCAGCTTCTGATCGACGGCGCGGCGATCGCGAAGCCGCTGGAAGACACTGCCGGCGCTTGGATCGATGCGACGGTCGAGGTCGAGAAGAAGTTCCTGAAGAAATCGACGCTGCACCTGCTCGCGGCCAGGAACGCCGATTTCCCGGATCCTTCAGCGCAAGTCGCGGTGCGACAGCTCGATTTTATGCCGCTCGCGCCGAAGGACCTGAAGAGCGAGTCGTTCAACACGGTGGTGGATCTCGCGTGGACCTGGCAGGAAGCGCGGCGCGATCTCGCGGCCACGCTCTTCCGGTCGACCGATAAACGCGACGAGCCCTGGAGCGCGGTGCCGTGCCGAGCTCCGCAGAGCGGTCGTTGTCGCGACACCTTCCGGACGAACGGGGAGAAATTCGCGTATCGGCTGTCGATCGCCTCGCCCGCCGGATGGACGAGCGAGACGCACGTGGCCAACGGAGAGGCGAAGTACGAAGACCTCCCTCCTGAGGTCACCGATGTGGTGGTCGAGCCGGATTTTTTCGGAGACGGCTCGGCCGCACTGAAACTCACCTGGACGGTTCTCTCATCCGCGCCTTCTCGCAATGCCTCCCCGGAGCCAATTGCCAGTTACCGCATCTATCGGAGTGAGGCCGGTCGTCTCACCTACCTTGGGGAGGTCACGGCTTCTCCGACCCTGATCTCCGCGGCGCCCTTCGATCCGCAGAAGCACGCCATCGTCATCCGGAGTGTGGATGCGCAGGGGAAGGAGTCACGATGAGAAGAGCGACGATCGTCGTTCTGCTCCTGGCGGTGTTTGCCGGCCCCGCGGTTCATGCCGGCGACGAGCCGCATTCCGGTACCTTTTCGGTGAAGTGCCTCTCATGCCACTCGACGCACAAGTCGGCAGGCCAGAGCCTCACCAGCACCACCAGCAACGAGAGTCTCTGCACGTCGTGTCACAACCTCGGCGGATCGGCTTCCCGTTATCCGAACGAACGTCTTTACAAGGCCGATCTCGGCGGCCGGCTCGGCTCGTCGCACGCGTGGAACGTCGGAGCGACGAACGCCAACGCCGGCGCGGGCATGCCATCGAATCCGGAGATGGCCATGCGGCTGACGAACTCGAATCTGCTCTGCTCGACGTGCCACAACCAGCACATGAACCAACCGGCCGCCGTCGCGGCGGGGTCCGCGGGATTGCAGAATCAGGCCGCGCCTGTGCGCATCGCCGGCAGCGGCACGGGAACAGTGTCGTATTCGGCGACGGCCAGCGCTGCGGCGAAGGGATACCTCGCCGAGATCATCGAGAGCGGCGGCAATGCTGGAACGGCGAAATTCAGGCTCTCGAACGATGGCGGTCTGTCGTGGTTCGGCTGGTCCGGATCGGCCTGGGTGCCCTACGCGAACGGAAATGCGCGCCTCACTGGCGCGGCGATCCCGCTCAACAACGGCACCAACGTCAACGCGACGTTTGCGGGCACGTTCGTCATCGGGGACCGCATCCGCTTTTATGTCGGGTATCCGTTTCTTCGAGCGGCTCTCGACAGCGGTAATAACGCGACCGGGGATAAATTCTGCCGCGACTGCCACAGCGCGTGGGCGATGGATCACGTGGCGGTCGGGACCTATGACGGCTCGATGAAGAGCCACCCGGTTGGCATCCCGCTCAACGCCAATGGCGGTGGATACGACCGCGCCGTTCCTCTCGATGGTAACGGCGTCGTCCAGGGACTGGCCGGTGCAGATTTGAACGGCAC
>JANMSA010001008.1:0-7077 GCA_031388865.1 Acidobacteriota bacterium
CAGTCGAACGACGCCGTCCGACCCGACCGCTGCTGCGCGCGACGCAGAACGTCGCGCCGCTCGGCAAATGCGTCGAGGAAGCGATTGCCATACGCGTAATCACACTGGCCGGCATTGCCCGTCACGCCGGCAATCGACGAGAAGAGAACGAAGAAATCCAGTCCCTCCGCACGCGTCGCCAGATCGACGTTGATGGTGCCGTGAATCTTCGGCCCCAGCACCGCGTCCATTTCTTCCCGGGTCTTCCGGAGCAGCAAGGCGTCGCGGTTGACACCGGCGGCGTGAATGACACCATGGACCGCGGCGAAGTGCGCCTTAGCCTCGGTCACGACACGATCGACGTCCTGCCGTTGCGCGACGTCGGCCTGAAGAACCAAAACCTTCGCCCCGTACGCCTTCAGCTGGTCGATCCACTTCTGTTGAGTTGCGCTCGGCGCGGTGCGGGAGGACAGGACCAGTCTGGCCCGGTAGTTCTTCGCCAGATACTCGGCAAAGACCCGCCCGAGCGCGCCGAGGCCACCGGTGATCAGATAGACACCCTCCTGTCGCAAGGGCAACGACGAGGTGTCCGTGTGCCGGTCTACACGCGCCGCCAGAGTGCGGACGGAGCGCGTCAGGTTCTCGCTGCGGTCCACACCCCGATAGCGGATTTCCTGCACTGCCCAGTCGCGCTCGGACAGCTCGTCCCACAGCAAAGCGGCTTTCTCTGCGACCGCGAGCGCACGATCGGTCTCGACTGCCTTCGTTTGGTATCTCGGATCCTCCAGCGTCAGCGTCTTCAGGAAGCCCGCGATCGCTGCCCCCAGCGGATCCGCTGCTTCGGGACCGCCGTCGAAAACGGAGACGATTCTGACGGGCTCCTGATGCCGTCGGCGCATCAAGGCACGGCAGAGATCAAACAGCCGATAGACGCCACCTTCGAGGTGCCGGGCCACCTCCGTCGGAGAGTCGAGGTCCGCCTCTTGTGGCGCGCAATGAAGAATCGCGCCGGGAAAGAGCGCCCTGGTGTGTAGCACGTCGAGCAGCACATTGAACTGCTCTTCCCGCTTCTGATCGAGCACATACCGATTCGGCGCCAGCTCCTCGAATGCCATTCCGAACTGCACCTGCACGAGGGAATCCGGGCCGGAGCTCTGCGCAAGCATGGCCTCCCACAGTTCTTCCGACGGACCGAGTATCAGGACCGGCCCGCACCATGGCCGCGTCCCGCCTGGCGTCATGAGTGGATGCGGCGACCATTGTGGCGCGTACCAGGTGCGCCGCTTCTGCTCAATGGCGGGTTGCTGGATAGCCGCACTGTGCAACGCACGCTTCGGCGCCACAGAAGCCGACGGCGCCTGTTGGATCCAGCAGCGCTCTTTCTCGAACGGATACGTCGGGAGCGACACGCGTCGAGGCCGCCCCTGCCGGTACAGGACGGACCAGTCGACGTCCACTCCCTCCACCCACAGTCGTGCGACCTTCTCCAGCTCCCGACTCGACAGCAGCGCGTCGACGAAAACCTTCCCTGCCGGTCCTGCGATCAGGCTGGCCGCGCCATGCTCCACCTCTCTGAGATCTCGATGGAACACGGCTTCTGATTCCACCCCGTTCAGGAACGCATTGAGCTTCGTGCCGAGGTCGGACACGCTCGACGCAATCACAGCCAGCCGCACGTCCATCGGCGTCCGTCCGACCTGAGACGTGTGAGCGACGCTGGCGAGCGAGACGGCAGGAGCATTTTCGAGGAAACGCGCCACTCGCTCGGCATAACGGCGCAGCGCGGCGGGTGTCCGAGCGGACAGCACGAACGCCGCAGGCGCCGAGGCCGCGTTTCCCGCCGCGTCTTCGTGGGCGTCGTGCTCTTCGAGAATCAGATGCGCGTTCGAGCCTCCCGCGCCGAACGAGCTCACGCCCACGCGCCGCGGGTGCGCCGACGGGCGCACCCAATCCGCAAGCTTCGTCTGCACATGGAACGGCGAGTCAGCGAAGTTGATGTACGGATTCAGTAACTCAGCGTGGAGCGACGGCACGAGTTGCTGGTGGCGCAGCTGCAGCAGCGCCTTCGTGACCGCGGCGATCCCGGCGGCCGACTCGAGATGGCCGATGTTCGACTTGACCGAGCCGATTGGACAGAACTGTTTCTCGTATGTGGACTCTTCGAACGCCTTCGACAGACCGGCGATCTCGATAGGATCACCGAGGGAGGTGCCGGTTCCGTGTGTTTCGATATAGCTCAGTGTATTCGGATCGATGTTCGCGTCCCGCAGTGCGTCGCGAATCAGTTCGCCTTGCGCGATCGGATTCGGGACCGTGTACCCATTGGTCTTGCCGCCATGATTGATGGCGCTCGACCGGATTACCGCGTAAACCTGGTCGCCGTCGCGAAGGGCATGCTCCAACGGCTTGAGCAGAATGGCGCCGACACCTTCACCCGGCACATACCCGTCGCCGCCGGCGCCGAAACTGCGGCACCGGCCGTCGCTGGCTGCGAATTTCCCCTGACTGAGGCCGAGGTATTTGTAGGGATGCACGGTGAGATTGACGCCGCCGGCGAGCGCGGCCTCGATCTCCCCTCTGCGCAGCGCCTCGCAGGCGAGATGAATCGCAGTCAGCGACGAGGAGCACATCGTGTCGAGCGCGATGCTGGGACCGTGGAGGTCGAAATAGTACGAGACGCGATTGGCAATGGAGCCGTGCGAGGAGCCGGGGAGCACCGGATTGGCGCTCAACAGCGATTCGGCGCCGAACAGCTGGTACTGTCCCCACATCACGCCGACGAATACTCCCACACGCCTGCCGGAGATGCTCTCCTTCGTGTAGCCGGCGTCTTCGATCGTCTCCCATGCGGTTTCGAGGAAGAGGCGCTCCTGCGGGTCGATCAACTCTGCCTCTTTGGGCGAGATGTTGAAGAACAACGGATCGAACTTGTCGACGTCGGCGATGAAGCCGCCCCATTTACTGTAGCTCTTGCCGGCTTTGTTGGGATCGGGATCGAAATACAACGTGTGATCCCAGCGGTCCGCCGGAACCTCCGTGATGCAGTCGCGGCCGTTCTGCAGATTGCGCCAGAACTCGGCCAGATTGTCTGCCTGCGGATAGCGGCCGGCCAGGCCCACAATGGCGATCTCGTGGCGTGCCGGTGCGCCGGCGGTGAGGAATCGGCTCCCGCGCCGGCGTACCGGCACCGGATGCAATGGCGCCACGGTGGGCGTCGCGACCAGCTCTTTCGGCGTGTCGTTCAGACCGAGCTGGCCGCGCACACTGTCCGCGTGCGCCTTGAGGAGATATCCGGCCAGTGCGGCAATGGTCTGGTACTCAAAGAACAACGTTTTCGAGAGCGAGCCGAACGTCTTCTCGAGATGATTCGTGAGCCGCATCGCCAGGATGGAGTCGATCCCGTACTGCTCCAGCGCCGCATGTGGATCAATCTTCTGGAACGGCAGTTTCAACAGGTCGGCGAACTCATGGCGCAGGTAGTCCTGCGTCTTCTCCGTGAGCATGTCATTGGTGACCGCTTGTTCTTCGTGCGTCACGACTTTCAGATCGCCATCGCCTAAGAGCGTCCGGCGGATCTGCGCCACGTCGCCTTCGACCACCAGCATCTGGTCATGCGCCAACGCCAGGCATTGATGGAATGCCCGCAGACCCGCGGCGGTCTGCATCGGATACATGCCGGCGTTCTGTCGCAGCGCCTCCTGCGTGTCCGCATCGATGCGCATTCCGCCGGCCTGCCACAGCGGCCAGTCGATCGATCGCGTGCGGCCGTGCCGCTGTTGCGCCGCCACCAGCTCATTGCGATGCGCCGCAAAGCGATCCAGGAAGGCATTGGCCGTCGCATAGTCGGCCTGCCCCGGATTGCCCATGACCCCGGCAACCGAAGAGAAGAGGACGAAGCAATCGAGCTCGATGTCGCGCGTGGCCTGGTCGAGGTGGAACGTACCGGTGACTTTCGGCGCCAGTACCTCTACGAGCTCGGCTCCGCTCTTCCTGAGAATGAATCGATCCGCCGTCATCCCCGCGCTGTGCAGGATTCCGTCGAGTCGTCCATGCTCGTCGAGGATGTCGCGAACGACGTTCCTCACCTGCTCGGCGTTGCCGAGGTCGAGTTGGCGGTATGAGACGCGGGCGAGGTTCGCGGCCAAGCCCTCCAACGAGGCCGATTTCGCCTCGGACCATGCAGCACGCCCCGTCAGGACCACATGTGCGTCGCGCGTCCGCTCCACGATTTCTTTCGCGAACAGAAGACCGAGCCCGCCCAGGCCGCCGGTGATGAGATAGACGCCGTTCTCTTTGAAGGCGATCGGCGGCGTCGACGGTTCGGTCGCGACCTCCTGCCACCGCAGCACCTCTCGCACGCCGTCGCGGTAACGCACCATCTGGTCTCTCGCGCGCGTTTCCTCTTCCAGGCGGCGCGCCAGATCTTCGGCACGCTCGTGGGCCGGAACAATGATCAGTTGTCCGGTGAAGCGCGGATTCTCGGCGGCGGCCGTCTTCAAAAGTCCCGACAGGCCAACCATGAGCGATTGCTCGCCCTCATCGGCGACGACGATCTGCAGCAGCACCTCTCCCGCTGGTTTACTCTGGAGGATGGACTTGATGCGCTCGAAGCACGCCGTTGCAGCGTCAGTGTAGCGCTGCGCAATGGTGCTCTCCTGATCCGCGCGCAGATGGACGCACTGATTCCGCGGCAGCAACGAGCCCAATGCTTCGAGTCCGGGCGCGCACAGAACGACATGCTGCTCGCTGAACGCAGCCCGCCCGGTGGCAGCGATGGCCGTCTCTTGCCACACCGGCGCTGCGTACAACACGCCGGTCGTCTTGGTGGCGACAGAGGAGATGGGCAGTGGCACAAGGACCGTGCGCGACGCAAATCCGCGCATCTGAACGCAGACGTTCCCGCGCTCGTCGCACAGATCGATGTCGGTCTTGACGACCGGATCGCCGATCCGGCTGCCGGCGGAGGAGCGCACCCACGCCACCATCGACGGTGTGCAGCGCGCCACCACGCGCAACGACTCCAGCGCAAAGGGAAGCAGCGGATCGCGCGACAGCGAGGAGAGATCGTCGAGCAGACCGACGGCAGCCTGTAGCGCGCCGTCCATGAGGCTCGGATGCAGGACATAGTCGTCGGCGGTCGGTCCGACGCACGACGGCAGGCGCAGCCGCGCCAGCGCCTCTCCCTCTCCGCGACGGATGGCGGTGATCGATTGGAAGGCCGGCCCGTAAATCAGCCCCATCCGCTCCAGCGCGGCGTACACGCTGCGAGGCTCGAACGCGCCCGCGCACATCCGCGACTCGAGTCGTTCGAGGTCGATTCGGTCCGGCGCCGGCTCCTGGTCGAGCGTGGCCCGCCCCTGGCCGTGCACGAACTCCTCTCCGGCGTGCTCACTGTAGATCTCGTAGTCGATCTGTGTGTTGCCGATCGGCGTCAAGGCAATGTGGATCTGCCTGGCCTCATTGACGACAATCGGCTGCGCCCAAATCACATTGCGCAGTCCCAGGACCGCGTCCGCCGGCCGGTCCGGCAAGGCCTGTTCGATGGCCGCGCGCACCATTTCGAGATGGGCGACGCCCGGAAGAATCCTGCTGGCCGTACGTCCGTCCGGCTTCACCTGATGATCGGCGAGGAAGAACTCCTGGCCGGTGAACGTGGAGCGGTAGCGCTGCTCATTCAGATCAGACGTATTCGCGTGCAGCAGCGGATGCAGTACCGCCGTCGCCCCCCGTTGCGGCGCCGCCGGGGCCATTCCCACGTCGACCCAGTAGCGCTCCTTGGCGAATGGATACACCGGCAGGGCAATGCGCGGCGGTCTGGTGGTCTCGCCGTAAAGCTTGCTCCAGTCGAGCTCCAGTCCCTTGACCCACAGTTCGAGCAGCTTGGAGAGCTTCCGACCGGCGATCCAACGCTCCACGGTCTGCTGGAGATCGACGTCAGTACTGAACGCCGACAGTGCTTCATTGCCGCGCCGGACCTGTCCTTCATGAATCTCGCTGGCCTGTCCGCCGGCCAGATACGCCGCCAGCTTCTGCAGCAATTCCGTGAGCGAGGTCGCCACGAAGCCGAGGCGCTCCTCCATCGCTTCGCGGCCCACCTGGAGGGTATAGGCCGTGGCGGTGAGGTCGATCGTCTCCACCCGCGCCTGCACGAATTCCGCGAGATCGAGGGCCTTCTGTCGCAGTTGCTCAGGCGTGCGCGCCGAAAGTAGAATCGCTACCGTCGACACGGCAACCGCCTCGCGTACGGGCGGGCGATACTCCTCGACGACCAGATGGGCGTTCGAGCCGCCCGCGCCGAACGAGGAGATGCCCGCTACGCGGGACGTGTTCCGTCCTTCAATGACCGGTAGATCCCACGGCCGTAGCGCCTGATTGACGATGAAGGGCGTGCTCGCAAAGTCGATGTGCGGATTGAGCTGCGCCGAGTGCAGCGACGGCACGATCTGCTGATGCTGGAGTTGCAGAAGGACCTTGGTGAGCCCGGCAATTCCTGCGGCGGACTCACAATGGCCGATGTTCGATTTTGCGGACCCGATGAAACAGAACGCCGTATCGCCCGTCTGTTGCCCGAAGGACTTGCTGAGGGCGGCAATCTCGATCGGGTCGCCGAGAGTGGTGCCGGTACCATGGGCCTCGATGTAGCTGATGCGGCGGGGGTCGATGGCCGATTCGGCCAGGGCGCGCGTGATGGCACTGGCCTGCGCTTGGGGACTCGGAACCGTGTAGCCATTGGTCTTCCCGCCGTGATTGAGCGCGCTGCCGCGAATGACGCCGTAGATGTGGTCGCCGTCGCGCGTCGCCTCCGACAGTCGCTTCAAAATGACAGCTCCCACCCCCTCGCCCGGAATGTAGCCGTCGCCGCCTTCACCGAAGCTTTGGCAGTGGCCGTCGCTGGAGATGAATTGTCCCGTGCTCAGCACGAGATATTTGTTCGGATGGATGCTGACGTTGACGCCGCCGGCGATGGCCAGAGTGGTCCGGCCGAGCTTCAGGTCCTGACAAGCAAAGTGAATCGCCGTCAAGGAGGAGGAACACATGGTGTCGAGCGTCACGCTCGGTCCGTGCAGGTTCAATGCGTACGAGACGCGATTGGCGATG
>JANMSA010001028.1:0-7450 GCA_031388865.1 Acidobacteriota bacterium
CGACCCCGGCAGGGGTCGCGGAGAATCGCCGGTGGTGCGCGCGAAGACGCGCGACCACCGGTTCGCAACGTGGTGTTGGTTACGACCCCGGCAGGGGTCGCGGTGAATAGCCGGTGGTGCGCGCGAAGACGCGCGACCACCGGTTCGCAACGTGTGGTTGGTTACGACTCCGGCAGGGTCGCGGAGAATCGCCGGTGGTGCGCGCGAAGACGCGCGACCACGGTTCGCAACGTGTGGTTGGTTACGACCCCGGCAGGGTCGCGGAGGATCGCCGGTGGTGCGGGCGGAGACGCGCGGCCAACGGTTCGCAACGTGTGATTGGTACGACCCCGGCAGGGGTCGCGGAGAATAGCCGGTGGTGCGCGCGAAGACGCGCGACCACCGGTTCGCAACGTGTGGTTGGTTACGACCCCGGCAGGGGTCGCGGAGAATAGCCGGTGGTGCGCGCGAAGACGCGCGACCACCGGTTCGCAACATGGTGTTGGGTGACGACCCCGGCAGGGGTCGCGGAGGATTTCTTTGCGTGGAACCGCGAGTTCCGCGCGGATCGCACCTCCGGCTATCGCACAAGATCCCCTCGACACAACGTGTTACGCGCGCTTACGGACCAGCGAGTCGTACACGATTTCCGACCAGGTCTCCATCCTGTCCCGTACCGCGGCGAGCTCGCCGGCGTCCGCCCAGCGGCCGGTCATCTTGTCCGTCTCACGGACCGTCACGGTTGGTTGGTGTGCTTCGAGGATGTAGACCAGCCCCAGATGAACGCTGCCCACGTCGGTGGTGTCGTCGTTGAGAATGCCGTAGAACGTGAGGTCGTAGTCGCCAGCCACCCCAACCTCTTCTTCGAGCTCCTTCTGCAGACCGTCCATCAGCTCCGGGGTGTCCGGATTGACGTGGCCGCCGATGCCGATGGAGAGCTTGTGATGAAGCCGCGTCTCGGTCTGCTTCGGCGTGCGCTGCAACAGGTAGTACGACTCTCCATGACGGATGACGACATACGGGATGATCTGTTTGTACCGCGGCGAGACTTCGGCGGTGGGGCGGTCGATGAAAAAGTGTGCGTCGAGAATGACTTCGTAGAGCTCTTCCGCCTGATCGGCGAAGATGAGGCCGCGCTCCACGAGGAGCGAGGCAATCCGTTCGCGCTCCACGACCATGACTTGCTCGATCATCGAAAATGCTCCAGTACCCCGTCGTGCAGGATGCCGTTCGTGGAGATCGCGCTGCCGCCGTCGAAACGGGCCACACCCTGAAAGTCGGTGAAGCGTCCTCCCGCTTCCTCGACGATGATCTGCACGGCGGCCATGTCCCATGGCGCCACGGCCGGTTCCACGGCGATCTCGATTGCGCCTTCCGCGACCAGCATGTGAATCCAGAAGTCGCCGAACCCGCGGGCACGTTCGCAGCGCCGGATCAGCGAGAGCAGCGCTTCGGCAGAGCCGTGCTGGTCGTGATCGGTGACGCTGTCGTACGCGAGATGCGCGTGGCCAAGTTCGCTGATCCGCGAGGCACGGATCGCGCGGCCGTTGCAGAACGCACCGCCGCCTGCTGAAGCCCACCAGCGACGCGTCATTGCCGGCGCGGAAACGACTCCGACGGTCGCGCGATCGCCTTCAGCGAGTGCGATGAGTGTCGCGTAAACAGGGATGCCCCGCACGTAGTTCTTCGTTCCGTCGATCGGATCGATGATCCACCGCCGCGCCGCGGGACCGCTCGTGCCGTACTCCTCGCCGAGGATGCCGTCGTCCGGACGTGCGGCGGCGAGACGCTCACGGATCATCTGCTCCACCGCCTCATCCGCCTCCGACACCGGCGTCCTGTCGGTTTTGGTGCGGACAGCCAGCGTCGCAGACTGGAAGTGCTGGAGGGTGATTACGTCCGCTGCGTCGGCGAGCTCGAGAGCGAGCTGCAAGTCCGCATTCATGCGCGCGGAGGGTAGCACCGTTCGGGGATGCCTCTCAGGTTCATAGGCTCGCAGGTTCACA
Source organism: Acidobacteriota bacterium (assembly GCA_031388865.1). Classification (GTDB taxonomy): domain Bacteria; phylum Acidobacteriota; class Thermoanaerobaculia; order Gp7-AA8; family Gp7-AA8; genus QHVT01. Next base: position 1,986 of record JANMSA010001028.1, read on the forward strand.
GCTCACAGGTTCATAGGCTCACAGGCTCACCGGCTCATTTGGGGGGGCAGCGGCACGCCCGCCATGACAGAGCTCGGTCTCTTCTCCTATGAGACTGTGAACCTTTGAGACTGTGAACCACGTTCGCTCGAAGACTCGAAGACTCGAAGACTCGAAGACTCGTATCCTTGCGGCCCAAATGCTCCTCACCATGCACCGGTGACTATTTCAGGAGCAGCGCGATCGTCATGACGATGCCGATGACGACCACGGTACCGCGCACGAACTTGCGGCCCAGACGGCGGGCGACGCGTGCGCCCAGGAATCCGCCGGCGATAGTCCCGACCATCATGATTCCGACGTCCTTCCACATCACCGCGCCCGCGAACGTGAAGTAGAGCGCGGCGATGCCGTTGATGCACACGGCCAGAACGTTCTTGAGCGCGTTCATCTGATGGAGGTCGGTGAGACCGATCAGCCCCAGGGCTGCAAGCATGAGGATTCCCATGCCGGCACCGAAGTACCCGCCGTAGACGCCGACCAGAAGCTGAAAGACGAAGATCAGGACCATCCAGGCGCTCGAAGGCTGGCGATCGGCGGTCGGCGGTTGGCCAACGGCAGCGACACCAGCGGCGACCCGGCTGGTGATTAGTTCCTGAGCGGCCAGGAGCAGGGTTGCGCCGAGGATGAGGAAGGGGACCAGGCGGTCGAAGAGCGAGGTCGGAGTGCGGAGCAGCAGCCAGCTTCCGAGAGCACCCCCTGCGAGTGAGGGAAGGATCAGCAGCAGGAGCCAGCGGCGGGTGGTGGAGAGCTCGCGGCGGAAACCGATCGCACCCGCGAGCGAGCCGGGCCAGATGGCGACGGTGTTCGTGATGTTTGCGACGATCGGGTCCCGCCCGATCCACAGAAGCGCGGGGAAAGAGATCAGCGTCCCGCCGCCGGCGATGGCGTTGATCGCGCCGGCGAGCACGCCGGCCGTCAGGATGATGAGTGGCTCTGCAGTCACGCGCCTGGATTATGGCGTAGAGGAGCGCCGGCCGCGGGTCGGCCGCGCGGTGCGGGCTCGCGGGTACACGGGGAACGCAGCGCGACACCACCGTTCCGCGATGCCTTCTGTGCCGTCAGCGCACGCCGTCGGTGAGGTAGAGCTCCGACAACACCCGCATGGCGGTGTAGGCGTATGCGGTGCCATCCGGAGAGATCGCCACCGGCGAGATCTTGTAGACCCCTGCGGGATCGGCAGCGGTCAGTTCTTTCCAGAGCTCGCGCTGGCCGGTCGCGAGGGTGACGCGGTGAACGCGGGCAGGGAGTGCGGTGGGACGATAGACGTACAGCGACGATCCATCGGCCGACCACTGGATGGGGATTTCGCCTCGCTCGGCGCCCGCGACGGCTGTAGCCGCACTGCCATCGAGCGGATAAATCGCGATGGTTTGATCCGTGGACATGCCGGCGACGGAGAGTCCATTCGGCGAGACTGCGAACGACCGCACTCCACCGCCCCAGATATTCTCCGGCGAGATCGGCTTCGCGGTTTCGTCGAGCGTGTCGATGACGTACAACCGGTAGGCACCCTTGCCCATGGCTCCGGCCACGATGGCGCGGCGCGAATCCGGCATCCAGGCGGCGCCGCTGTCAAAAGAGCCGTCGATCTTGAGCTCGCGCGGCTCTCCGGTTCCCGTCGGAATGATGACCAGCTTCGCTCCCTGATGAGCGAGCGCCCACTTTCCATCCGGCGAGAGCGCATCGCCGATCCCATCGGCAAGACGCAGCGGCGCAGGCGAGTCGGCGCGGCGGAGATACACCGCGCTCTTCGCACCGCCGCCCTCACGCGTTTCGCTGAAGAGGATCGTGTTTCCATCCGGCGAGACGTCGGCCAGGATCGACCAGTCCAGCCAGGAGGCGTCGCGTTCGGAATCCTCCACACGCGGGATCGGTGTACCCGCCAGTGGAGGAGCCGGAGCCTGAGCGGCCGGCGTTTCCGGAACTGGCCCGGGCGTAATGTTCTCGCTGCGCTTGCTCCACATCAACGCCGCACGCCATGTACCGTTCGACAGAAGGGCCTGTCCCTGGCTGGACAGGTCGAAGATGCGCAGGGCGCCCGTCAGTCGCGTCACGAGACGCATCGTTCCGTTCTCGACGTTCACTGCATACAGCGCCGGCGGCGAGACCGCGGTGTTCGTTCCGGACACCCACACTTCCTTTCCATCGCCCGACCAGGCGATCCCTGTTGCGCCGCGCGCCCAACCGCGAGCGACGGTCACCGGCTGTCCCTTGTCGATGATGGCCAGCTCCCATTCGCCCTGCGATGGCTCGAGAATCGCCAGCCGTTGACCGTCAGGAGAAACCCGCACGTCCTTGACGTGATGAGCAGTCTCGTAACGGACCGTCCCGATCGGGTACTCGACGCGCGTGCGTCCGCGTTGCTGCCGGATGATCGCCAGAGTCTGGCCGTCCGGCGCCCAGTCGGCCTGGGAGACGTCGTCGGCGATCTGGCGCGGCATCCCGCCGGCGAGCGGTACACGCGCGAGTGTGCCCAGACCGGAGACGCGATCGCGACGGAGCAGGATGGCCAGCTCCGCGGTCCGCGAGACCGACAACACTTCGCTGTCAGGGATGCCCAATGGCCGCGCCTCGGTCGCACGGCGACTGGCGACAAAGACATCGGCGGCCTGGCCGTCCCACGACGCGCTGTACACAATCGTCTCGCCATCCGGCGAGAAACGGGCGGAGCGCACTTCGCCGCGGCGGAACGTCAGGCGCCGGAACTGGGGCTCGGCAGCGGTCTCCTTTCCGCGCTGGGCCCACATCCAGGCACCATATGCGGCACCCGTGACGGACAGGATGTAGAGCAGAGCGAGCAGCACCGGCGAGACGCGTCGTCTCGGTTTCGCCAGCGGACGCGCCATGGTGCGCAGTGGGGGTGCTCGCTGTGCCGGCGGTGCTGGCTGCGCGTGCTCCACAGTCGCGGGAAGGTGTGCGGTCTGGCTCCCCGTCAGTGCGGGACGCGGTACGCCCGACAGAGTCGACGATCCCGACATGGCCACGAGAGTCTCGATGTTGAAGGCGAGGTCGCGCGCGGACTGGAACCGTTGGTCTCGATCTTTCTCGAGGCAGCGGCGGACCAGCCGCTCGATGGACGGGGGGATTCCGGGCAGCAGGTCGGTGAGGTCCGGCGGGTCTTCCTTGAGGATGGCGTGCAGCGTCTCGATGGCCGAGACACGCTTGAACGCGCGCGTGCCTGTGATCATCTCGAAGAGGATGGTCCCGAGGGAGAAAAGATCGCTGCGGTGGTCGACGGACTCGCCGCGGACCTGTTCGGGCGACATGTACCCTACGGTGCCGAGCACCATTCCCGGCTCGGTGGCGGCCATCTGGAAGGTCGGTCCTTCCGCGCCCGCGGCGCCGGTGAGCTTGGCGATGCCGAAGTCGAGGATTTTCAGGCGGCCGTCGCGCGTCAGAAAAATGTTGTCGGGCTTGAGGTCGCGGTGAACGATGCCTTTATCGTGAGCGGCCGCGAGGCCGCTGGCCATCTGCTGGGCTGCGTCGACGGCTTTACGAGGGGACAGCGGCCCCCGCTCGAGCCGGCTGCGCAGGGTCTCACCCTCGAGCAACTCCGTCACGAGAAACGGGTTCTCCTCAGCGTCGCGGCCCACGTCGTAGACGGTCAGCAGGTTCGGATGGTTGAGCATCCCCGTCGCGCGCGCTTCCTGTTCGAAGCGGAGCAGGCGCTCGCGATCACTGAGCGTGACGTTGGTCAGAACCTTGATCGCCACGTCGCGGCCGAGGCGGGTGTCTCTGGCGCGATAGACCGCGCCCATCCCTCCCTCGCCGATCATCGTCATGATCTGGTAAGGGCCGAGCATCGCGTTCTCCTGCAGCGGCATGTGCACATTGTAGTTTGCGGTGGCAGGTGCGGGTGGTGAGGCGGGACACAGTGCGCGTGCTAATCTCGGACGGTTGACCAGCGTGACTCTCCTCAGACTCTGGCTGGCGGTCGTTGTGCTCGCGATCGCGGTGCACCTCGGTGGCCCCCCGCTACTCGACGCGGACGAAGGGCGGAACGGGGAGGTGGGGCGGGAGATGGCGGAGACGAATGACTACGTCATGCCGCGCTACAACGGTCTGCCGTATCTCGATAAGCCGGTGGTCTACTTCGCGGCCGAAGCTGCAGTCATGGAAGTTCTGGGGCCGACGGAGCTGGCTGCGCGGCTGCCGGCCTATCTGTTCACTCTGGCGACGGCTGCGGTCCTGTTCTGGTTCGCGCGGCGCATCGGAGTCGACCCATGGGTGACGGCGATCGTCTTCCTGGCGATGCCGCTGACGATCGCCTTTGCGCGGACTGTGATCTTCGACAGCGCGCTGATGTTCTTCGTCGTGGTCGCGCTGGTTGCGTTCCATTGCGCGATCGAAGAGCGAAACGCGCGCTGGTCCGTCCTGGCCTGGTCTTCGATGGGGCTGGCGATGATCACCAAGGGCCCGGTGACGTTCATTCTGGTGCTGGGCGTCGTTCTTCCCTACGCGTGGAGACGTCGGGCATTGCATGTGCTCTTCCCGCTTCTCGGGATCGTGCTGTTCGCGGCCGTGATTGCGCCGTGGGTCTGGGGGGTGACGCAGGTCGTTCCGGAGTTCCTCCGCTATGTGGCCGTCACGGAGACGGTCGAGCGGATGGCTACGAAGGCGCTGAAGCGCACCGGACCGCCCTGGTACTTCATCCCGTATCTGATCGGCGGCGCCCTGCCGTGGTCGATCGTGGCTCTCTTCAGCTGGCGATCCTTCAAGCGTCGCGACCTCTTTCTTCTGCTCTGGCTCGTCATCCCGTTCGTCTTCTTCTCGCTCTCGCAGTCGAAGCGGCCGCAGTACATCCTGCCGCTGATGCCCGCGATCGCGCTGATGGTGGCGCGCATCTGGGATGAGGCGCGGACGCGAGGGGCGGCGGTCTCTCTTGCGCTGTTCGGGGGAATCCTGCTGAGCGCGCCGCTGATGTTTCATCGCACGAAGATGAAGCCGGAGATCGCCGCTGTAGCAGACGAGACGGCGCTCATCCTGGGGATCGCTTTCGCACTGGGCGGCCTCGTCGCGTTGATTGCAAAACGGCGGGAGCTCGTGCTGATCGCGCTCACGCTCCCGGTCATCGTGCTGCCAATTGCGGCGGATCCGCTCATGCGCGCCCTGGGCGAGCGCCGATCGGCGAAGTCGTTCGTCGCGGAGATGCAACCGCACCTGACGCCGGCCACGCAGGTCATCGGCGTGGAGGCGTTCACCGGATCGCTCGCCTTCTACCTGCGCCGTCCGATCACCGTTGTGACCGGAGACGCCAGCGAACTGACGAGCAACTATCTCATCCGTCGGTATGAGCGCTACACCACCAATCCCGCATCGCCGTTGAAACCGCTGCCGTACTTTGAGCAATCGCTCGCGAGCACGCGGCCGCGCCTTTACGTGCTGCGCACGAAAGACGCTCCGCGGCGCACGCTGCTCGAGTC
>JANMSA010001042.1:0-2069 GCA_031388865.1 Acidobacteriota bacterium
TCGCCAGAAGAAACCGTCCGGCTGAGGTCGCTGTTTCCGCGGCAGGGAGGACGGCCGGCGGTAGGCACGGTACGAAAGTACCTGTTGACGGGCATCGTGCGCTGTGGGCTTTGCGGCGAACGCATGAAAGGTAACAACCGGACAGACCAGTCCCCGCGCTACGTTTGCCGAAGAGACCCGGGCTATCGTCAGTGCGGCAAGGTCTCGACCCTGGCGTTGCCGGTAGAGGATCTGGTGCTGGAGATGCTGATCGTCGCCCTGGATGCCGGAGCGCTCGCTGAAGCGCTGTCTGCCCGGGGTGAGCAGGACGATGGTGTGCTCGCCGCTGTGCGTCAGGACGAGCAGGCACTCGAAGCCCTGGCGAACGATTTCTACGTTGAGCAACTCGTCAGTCGCGAGGAGTTCTTTGCCGCACGCGCTGGGCTGACGAAGCGGCTTGAAGCAAACCGCCAGCAGTTGGCGCGGCGTGAAGCGCGCGGGGCAATCGGGGCGTTCGTCGGGGCTGGGGAAAGTCTTAGGGATGCATGGGCGAAAGGCACGCTCGACTGGCGGCGGGCGGTCGTGTCCTCGTTGCTAGACCGGGTGTTAATCATGCCGACCACGAAGAAGGGCCGCGTTCCCTTTGACGTGGAGCGCGTTAAACCGGTCTGGCGCTACTGATTCCCCTTTCGCCCAGCGCGGGCTTGACGCCGACGTGCGTCCCTGTACCTCTTGGTCGCGTCGCGCTGGGGAACTTGGTTTCCCCGGCATTCCGCACAGTAGAGATTAACCTTTCCGGTCTGCGGCTGATGCCAGGGTCGGAATACGGTTGGGCAATGAGTGCATTGCACGAAGTTTTCGCGCTGTGCCGCCGCCATCAATAACTGGGAAGCGATCACGCTCACGAGCCCTATGACTCGAAACTCCAGCACGGGCTTTGGTTTTCCCCAGCGCAGTTCGAGCTTTACGTCAGCAACATCTTGGAGCTCGTTCAGCACACGCGAGAACCGGAGCCGAAGGTTAGTCACGGTATCGGTTGACTGGAATCGGTCGTGCGCAGCGTCTGCCTTGGTAGCGCCTGCCATCGTGGAACTTGTTGATTTCGACGACTTCTTGCGCGGAAGGTTGAGGAACCGCTCGAAGAATTGCCATTCCTCCACAGAAATGAAGGCTTGATCTTCAGGGTGCGGATCATCGAGGTTCGCGGCCAGTCGGAGGGCAAGAAAAGCAAATCTCGAGAAGTCCTGCCAGTAAGCTAGGGACTCGAAGACATCCACGCCGTTCTCCACTTCTTCTTCCCGTATGTGGCTCGGGAGCGCATCGTGGTGCCTCCTCCACAACGAGGTCTCGGTTAATGAGTTGGCCGAGTCAGAATCCGAAAGCGTGTGGAGCATCCCGAAACGGCCGGCGAACGTTTGAATCGCCCGCGCGCCGCCGCTGTGCAGTGCTAGAAATCTGGTCAGGATCTCGGGACCCACCGCCATGAGAACGACGTCGTCCATATCCCTAGCGACGAGTTCGGCTGCGACCTTTTCATCCACAGTGTTATAGCGCCTTTGGAAATTCGGGTCATCAGCCGCCAGCTGACGAAGCATCGCTAGCTCTTCAGCCTCGTCACTTGAGAGTTCCGGCTCCAGACTTCGGAGCTTTGCGATCGCCTCGGGCACGGAAATGTCCGAGGTGTATCTACCGATGAGGCAACCGTCACGGATCTCTACCCAATGCGGGACGGCGATTGGCTGTTGCGCGGCCATCCGATCGATGACGCCCGAGTCGGGGACGATACCGAGCTGTTCAAGCTGGTGGAGGGGCGAAATTAATCCTTTGAGTGACATACATACGTTATAGCAAATCAATGGAGCAACTGCACGGAATTGCGTTTACTGGATAGAGCGAGCCAACCCCTCGACTTCGATTGACCGCGATTCAGTGGAGTGTCTTTCTTGCCCCAAGTTCGGCCCAACCCGGTTCCTGGTCCTCCATTCGACGTCGCGGTTGTCCAGCGGATGGTGCGCGAAAGCCGCCGGGAGCAAGGGCTTTCGGAGCGCATTACGGATCCGGGAGTGCTCGCCCGCCTGGCCGTGCTGGTG
>JANMSA010001054.1:0-7130 GCA_031388865.1 Acidobacteriota bacterium
CACTCGACGAGTCGCTCGATGGCGCGTAGTTGCCCCAGTCGTACCACTGGGTCTCGAACGAGAGCGGGCCCTGTTCGGCGGTGCCGCGCTCGCCACCCATTCGCTCGAGGTCGATGCCATCGCCGCCGCCGAGGGAGGCGACCTTCCCGACTTCCCGGATGGCGCTGTTCCAGTCGACTGTGGCGCCGCTCGCTGCCGCGGAAGACTGAACGGGCTGGCGGAAGGTCATTGAGTCATTAGAAGACGCCTGGGCTGTTTGAGCGTCGGCCTGCACTCGTTGCTGTCCCTGCTGACCCTGCTGCGGAGGTCTCTGAGGCGCGACCTGAGCGCGTTGGGGAGCGGGGGGGGGCCGGTCTGCAGCCGGCGTGAAGAGCCCGCGGCCGTCCCCGGGGCGGGTCGTCGGCGTGTCACCGGTGGGATCCGGCATACTCGCGCTGCGGTTCCTGTCCGACAGGGGAGCGCTCATCGGTGCCCGGTCTCTCTCCGGTCCCGGGGCCTCGACGTGGTCTTGCGGGTTCTGCTGCATGAGCTCGATGTACCGGGAGATCGGGACGTCCCGCGCGGCCGGCGGGGCCGAGCGGTACGAGCGCACCATCCAGACGAGGAGGAGGCTGTGCAGGATGAGCGAGATCACGACCGCCAGGCTGAGGCCGCCGGTCTTGCGCTTCTCCTCCGCGATGCCGACGAGATCGATCCGCTCTTCCACGTGTTGGATACAAGGTACGACGTTTTGCTTTTCTTCCAGGTTTCGAAGAGGTGCCGCTGGCAACCTGTTCGTCACAACCCCGTACAATCCTCTTATGAGCGAGCTGTCCTACGTTCCACCGTCTCCGCCTCCCCCTCCTCCCCCGGCACCGCCAGCTGAAGCGAAACCGCAGTTCGACTTCGGCAAGCCGTTCAGCTATGTCTTCGACGATCCGGAGTGGGTGCAGAAGATTCTCATCGGCGGGCTCTTCTACCTGGCCGGCATCTTCATCGTGGGGTGGTTCTTCGTCCTCGGATACATGGCGCGGACGACGCGCAACATCATCGCGGGCGTAGCGCGCCCGCTTCCCGCGTGGGAGGACCTGGGCACGTTCTTCAATGAAGGCCTGCGGCTCTTCGCGGTGGTGCTGGTCTATATCCTGCCGCTGATCATCCTCGGGTTCGGGATGATGGTTCCGGCAGCGATCATGAGCGGTCTGGACAACGACGTCGCACAGTTCCTCGGCAGCACGTTCTCGAGCTGCGTCGCCTGCCTGTTCGTGCCCATCACACTGTTGGTGACGTTCTTCCTGCCCGGGTCGCTCCTGTTCGCGATCGTCGAGCAGCGCTTTGGGGCCGCGTTCGAGTTCCGCCGGATCTGGGCGTTCATCAAGTCGAACATCGGCAACTACCTGCTTGCGATCGTGATCTACCTGGTGGCTCGCTTCCTCGGCGGCTTCGGGATCATCCTGCTCTGCATCGGCGTCGTCTTCACGGGGTTCTGGTCCTTCCTGATCACGGCGCACGGGTTTGCGCAGGCGTACCGGCTCGCGCCGCAGAAACCATGAAGCGTGACACCAGGATCGTCCTCGCGGTTCTCGCCGGATTGCCCACGCTGATCCTCGGCGCGGCCGCGGCGGGTACGTGGGCAATCGCGGAAGGGGCGTCGCAACAGTGGCGTCTGCTGTTTCGGATCATGTGTCACGGCCTGGCGGAACGGTCGCTCCAGCTCTTCGGAACACCGATGCCACTCTGTGCGCGTTGCGTAGGAATCTATGCGGGGATGCTCGTCGGAATCCTCGTATTCTGGGCCATTCCGCTGCTGCGCGAACGCGTGATGCGGGTCTTTGTGATCGCCGCCGTCTCCCCGCTGGCCATCGACGGCCTCACTCAACTGGCCGGTCTGCGGGAGAGTACGAATCCCCTGCGCCTGGCCACGGGAGCCATCGCCGGTATGGCCTTTGGTTTGTGGATTTTGAGCGCCGTCGAGCGTGGCGGGGACGCGAAGTCACCGATTCTTGACCTGACCTGACCGGTGGGTTAGTCTTTCGCGGCGTCCGTCATAACTATGGCCTTTCAGGGATCACTCAAAGAGCTGCCGCTGCCGGATATCATCCAGCTCGTCGGCGTGTCGGGTAAAACCGGTAAGTTCACTCTGACGCGCGAGGCGGATCGCGGATCCATCTTCCTGAAAAACGGGCAGATGGTGCATGCCACGTACGGAGATCTGATCGGCGAAGAAGCGATCTACTCCCTCGCCATGTGGACTCAGGGCGAGTTCCAGTTCACTCCCAGCGAAGAGCCTGACCGCCAGACCATCACCAAGTCGAACACCAACCTGCTCATGGAAGCCGCCCGGCGAACGGATGAGTGGCGGGTGCTCTCCAAGAAGATCCCTTCGGTCGAGTACGTGCCCGAGCTTCTGGGGCGCGACAACCGTCACGAGCAGATCACGCTCAATCCGCAGGAGTGGATGCTGATCACGAAGATCAACGGCAACCGCTCGATCGTGGAGATCGGCCGCACGCTGAACCTCTCGTCGTTTGATGTGGCCAAAATCCTTTACGGGATGATCACGGGCGAGCTGGTCCAGCTAAAAAAAAAACTTGATCGGGATCCCGATCAGGAAAATGGCGAGCTAGTCGATCTGGCAGCCCGCATCCGCGCCGTGGCCGACGAATTCATCGGCGACAGTGCGCGCAAGACCATCGAGAAACATTTCCTTCACGCACTCGACGGGATCATGAGCGGCGACGGTTCCGCCGCCGTCGATCACATGGTGCTCGAGTTCGAGAAGACCGCGTCGCTTCTGCGCGGTCTCTCCATCACCGAACAGCTCCGGCACCGCATCGCGGAAGTGCGCACCAGTTAGGAGTCTCTCGCGGCAGAATCGCCGCTGGAGGATGATGAGCTCGCACTTGGCTTGCAGTTTATAGTCGAGGGTGATGTGGTGCATTGAACAGACTTCCCTCGGACGCATCGTCCTGCCGCCCTCATTGCCGCCCGGCTTCGCCGTGTTCTCGACGACGCGCGACTATGCAGGCACGATCGTCCCGGGCGAACTGACGGACCTGATCCGCGAGCGCTTCGGTCTGGACACCTCGCTGACAACGTGCCGCCAGGTGCACAGCGCCACAGTTGCGCAAGGACAGCGTGAGGAAACGTGGAGGGAGTGCGACTCGTGCGACGCACTCTGGACCGGCGAGAAACAATCGGCTCTCGCGATCAAAGTCGCGGACTGCCTGCCCGTATCGCTGATCGATCCGGAGCATGCGGTCATCGCGAACGTCCATTCAGGCTGGCGCGGAGCCGTGCAGCAGATCACGGCGGCCACTCTCGATGCCGCGCCGCTCGATCCTTCCTCGACGTATGCGTACCTGGGCCCCTCCATCCGTGCGTGCTGCTTTCAGGTGGGGGACGAGGTGGCGGCGCAGTTCGATCCGGCGTTCGTCGACCGCACCCGCGCCAGACCGCACGTCGACCTGATCGCGTTCACGACCGCAATCCTCCGGTCGCGCGGAATCACCCGCATCGACGACTCCGGCCTCTGCACGCGCTGCGACGATTCGATCTTTCACTCGTACCGCCGCCAGGGACCGGGCGGCCAGCGGAATCTCGTTCTGGTCGCGCAGTGACGAGTCTTCGAGTCTTCGAGTCTTCGAGTCTTCGAGTCTTCGAGTCTTCGAGTCTTCGAGTCTTCGAGTCTTCAAGTCTTCAAGTCTTCGAGCAGACGGTCCCTGGGGAAGGGCTGAGATTCATGGTCTCAGAGGTGCGCACATCCAACCTCTATGAGACTCTGAACCTCTGAGACTCTGAACCTCTGAGACGTTGAACCTCCTCGAAGACTCGAAGACTCGAAGACTCGGACCCACTACCGCAAGTCACACGAAGGAGGCATCCACTGACGGCACCCCCATTGCACGATACGGCCGCGTCTGATGACCGCCGAACCGCCGAGCACTACTCCTCCGCCTGATCCGCCGGATTCATCCGGGGAGCCTCCATCCGTGCCGCGTCCCCGACGCGCACGTCCCGCCCGACGCACGGTCTTCCGTGTCATCCGCTGGACCGTGGGTGTTTTTTTCGTGCTGATCCTTCTGGTCGGAGTCTGGATCTACCGTCAGTCCGTCAGCAAGTTTCAGGTGCGGCGCCTGCGTCTGCCGACGCGCATCTACGCGGACTATGTCCCGCTCCAGCAAGGCAATGCGCTGCGGATGGACGACCTTCTCGAAAAGCTCGACCGTCTCGGCTACCGGGAGACGGCTCGCGTCGCACAGGCGGGCGAGTTCAAGCGCGACGGCGGCACCATCGATCTCCATACGCGTCCGTTCACGCGACTCGACGAAACGTACCCCGCAGAGCCGATCCGGCTGACGATTGACACGTCACAGATCGCGTCCGTGGTCTCGCTGCGCGAGGCTCGTCCGCTGGAGAAGGCTGCGCTGGAGCCCGAACTTCTGACGTCGGTCCTGAGCGAGGAACTGGAGAATCGCAGTCCGGTCACGCTCGCGCAGGTCCCTCAGCATCTGCAGGACGCCGTGGTGGTCACGGAAGACGTGCGCTTCTGGCGTCATCCTGGCGTCGATCCGTTCGGCATCGTCCGCGCCGGATTCCGGAACATGAAGGCCGGCGGTGTATCGGAAGGCGCGTCCACGCTCACGCAGCAGCTCGTGAAGAACTACTTTCTCTCCAGCGAGCGCACGTACAAGCGCAAGATCATCGAAGCGTTCATGGCTGTGATCCTGGACGCACGCTACTCGAAGCGCGAGATTCTCGAGGCCTACCTCAACGACATCTACCTGGGTCGCAACCGCTCCATTTCCATCCTCGGTGTGGGTGAGGCGTCGCGCTTCTACTTCGGCAAGCCCATCGCCGAGATCGGAATCCATGAAGCGGCGTTACTGGCCGGGATGATCCGCAGCCCGAACAACATCTCGCCGTTCAACAACCCCGAGACGGCGATGAAGCGCCGCAACACGGTTCTTCAATTGATGCTGAAGGAGAAGAAGATCACGCAGGCGCAGTTCGACGAGGCGCGCTCAGCCAAGCTGCCGCGCAAGCCCTTCCGCTCGAAGAGCGGACTGTCTTCGATCCCTTACTACGTGGACCGCGTGATCCAGGAGCTCGAAACGGACTACGGCATCAAGGACGTGCAGGGCCGTGGCCTGCGCATCTACACCGCCATCGACCTCGGCGCGCAGGATTCCGCGTCGCTCGTGCTCGAGCAGAGTCTTCGCAATCTGGAGCGCTCCAGCAGCCGGCTCCGGACGCATAACCCGGCGCTGCAGGGCGCCATCATCCATCTCGACGTTCCCACCGGTGAGATCCGAGCGCTCGTCGGCGGCCGCAGTTACGAGCGCAGTCAGTTCAATCGCGCCCTGAAGTCGAAGCGTCTGGTCGGCTCGCTCTTCAAGCCTTTCGTCTTCCTGACGGCGTTTGAGCCGAGTCTTTCAAACCAGAACATCACCGCGGCCACGCTCGTGGCGGATACGCGTTTCGTGCTCAAGCGGCGGTTTTCCGAGGACTGGTCGCCGCGGAACTACGACGGCCGGTACATGGGCAATGTCACGGTGCAGCAGGCCATGGAACAGTCGCTGAATTCGGCGTCCGTCCGCATCGGCCTCGCCAGCGGCGTCGAATCGATCATCAAGACGGCGCGCACGCTCGGTGTTCAGACGGAGCTCGACGACAATCCCTCGATCCTCCTCGGGGCTGCAGGCATCCCGCCGATGGAGATGGCCGAAGCGTACGCAACGATCGCGCGTCAGGGGGCGCGGCTTCCGCCCCGTGCGATCCGGTTCGTCACGGACGATCGTGGCCGTACGATGAAGGGCGCCGACGACAGGCAGCCGGTGCAGGTCTTCCCCCAGCGCGATGTCTACATCCTCACCCACGTCATGAAGGGGGTCGTCGATCGAGGCACTGCAGCCAGCTCGCGCGGCATGGGGTTCCGGAAGATCGCCGCGGGCAAGACCGGCACGACCAACGACAAACGCGACGCCTGGTTCATCGGCTTCACTCCGAAGACACTTGCTTTGACCTGGGTAGGGTTCGACGACAACGATCCCACCGGACTGTCGGGATCGGACGCAGCAGTCCCGATGTGGGCGCGCTACATGAACGCCGTCACGGCGGGCGAGCCGAATGCCGACTTCGCCGCTCCTGCCGGGGTCACGATGGTGGAGTTCGACAAGATCACAGGCGGTCGCGCGACGGAGTTCTGTCCGAGGAATGTCGTCGCGACGGGCGCCTTCAAGAGCGGCACTGAGCCGTCGCAGCCTTGTCAGCCGCATACGACGGTCGCACCACCTCCGATCACGCCAATGTACGACCAGTTCGGCAACCTCATCGTAACGGACACCGTGGTTCCCACGGATTCGGGCATCTACATTCCGACGCCCCCCGAATCGACGCTGACTGGAGGAGTGTTCCAGCCGCAGACGCAGCCACCCCCCCTCGCGCAGCCGCCTGTCACGCAGCCTCCACCGACCTCGCCCGAGGAGCAACCTCCGCCGGTGGAGGAGCCGCCGCCGGCGACGGATACATCAACCACGACCGGCGGTCCCCCGTGAGTTCCGGTACGCTAAGGACATGACAGACGAACCGAAACACTCGCTCGAGGACTGGGGCTTCAACGTCGAGAAGTTCAGGGAGCGCGCGAAAGTGTCGCTCGAGAACGCCCGCGGCGATCTGACGGAGATCACCGGCACGCTTCGCCACACCCTGGTTCAGGCCAAAGACATCGTGGTCGGACTGCAGCAGACGGGATCACCCGCCGCTGCGGAGCTGAAGTCGGGCTTCGAGCGCGCATGGAGCGAGATCGAGAACGCGTTTCGATCCGCGCGCGAAAAAGCGAAGGGCACGCCCGACGAAGCATCCGTGCCGCCGGAAGATCCACCGTCTCCGTCGTAGGTGGGGAAGTAGGCCGAAGGCCGCCAAGGCGGCCCGTACGGTAGCCGGTTAGTGCGCGCGAAGCGAGCGACCACCGCCTTTGCAACGCGACAAGGACTCGACCCCGGCCGGGGCCGCGTACGTTTGTCACCAGCAGCGCCAACTCGCCAGCTACCGGCAACCGCAAGTCAACCCGCGACGAGCTTCTCCACCTGGCCGATGTCGATCGGCTTGTACAGCAGTCCGGCCACGATGTCCTGGTCCGCGGAGCTCAA
>JANMSA010001066.1:0-9463 GCA_031388865.1 Acidobacteriota bacterium
CCTACGGCCTGGAGGTGATGCGCTACCTCATCGCCGGCGACGATATGGCGGTGTGCAACCTGGAGCAGCAGCGTCGCTTTTTCCGCACGCATCTGCAGCCCTGGGTGGGCCATCTCTGCGACGCCGTGATGGCCCAGCCGCGTGCGGTGGTTTGGGCCGCCGTGGCCGCCTTCACGCGTGAGTTCATCGCCATCGAAACCCAGGCCTTCGACATGCTGGAGAACTGATGAACAGCATCTCCGCCGATGACATCACCGGCCTCATCCTTTGTGGCGGGCGCGGCAGCCGCATGGGCGGCGCCGACAAGGGCCTGCAGACTTTCAATGGCCTGCCGTTGGCGATGAATGCACTGATGCGCCTGGGCACGCAGGTGGGCCACGTGATGATCAACGCCAACCGCAACCTGGCGGCCTATGAATCGATGGGCGTGCCGGTGTGGCCAGACCCGATGGGCGACTACCCCGGGCCGCTGGCCGGATGGCTGGCCGGGCTGGAACGCTGCGAGACGCCGTACATGGTGACGGTGCCCTGCGACACGCCGAACTTCCCCGCCGATCTGGTGGAACGTCAAGCCTTCGTGTCGTCGCCCACCTTCACCGGCGCCCGCGACTCCAAACGCACGTCAGTCGTTTCATTAGAGTCTGAGTCGAGGGACTCGTGAGGGTGGCTGGCGGGCCACGACTGCAGCACCAATCGACCGCCGACAACCAACAATCGTGCTACCCTTCGCGGCGTCATGAACGCCCCCCTCCCGGAGAACGAGCCCACGCCCTCGAGCGTTCGCTCGTTCCTTTGGCTCGCGTAGAGCCCTCCCTCCGCAACAGTCCCCGCTGATCCCTCGTTCTCGCTGGCGTCGCTGGCGATGGTCTGTCTGCTGACCCCAACCCTGCAAGCAACCAGCAACCAGCAACCGCCACACAACGAGGAACCCATGATCACTGTCGTCGATAACTACGACTCCTTCACCTACAACCTGGTGCAGCAGATCGAGCGTCTGGCCGGCGAGCGCCTGCGTGTCGTTCGCAATGACGCGTTCGAGCCCGAGGAGCTGCTCGCGGAGAAGCCGCGCGCGATCGTGATCTCGCCCGGCCCCGGTACCCCCGCGCGCGCCGGCCGCTGCATCGATCTCATCCGCGCCACCGCGCAAACCTCGATTCCTCTGCTCGGTGTCTGCCTTGGACACCAGGCCATCGCGGAAGCGTTCGGCGCGCGTGTCATTCGCGGCGCACTGCCAGTGCACGGCAAAGTCAGCGAAGTCCATCATCGCGGAGAACGCCTCTTCGCGAGTTGCCCCGATCCGATGCACACCGCGCGATACCACTCGCTGGTCGTTGAGCGTGAAACCGTTCCGGACTGTCTGAAAGTCGACGCAGAGTCCGGCGACGGCAACATCATGGCACTCTCCCACAAGGATCGCCCCATCTACGGAATCCAGTTCCACCCCGAGTCCTTCGGAACCGAGGGTGGCGATCAGCTGATCGTCAATTTCCTGCGAAGCACCGCAGACAACCGACAACCGACAACAGACAACAATGTGGGAGACCGCTCATGATCGCGAACGCCATCAAACGCATCGTCGACGGCCAGCACCTCGGCCGCGACGAAATGCGCGCGGTTTTCGGCGACGTCATGGACGGTCGCGCCTCGGACGTTCAAAAGTCCGCGTTGCTGATCGCACTGCGGATGAAAGGCGAGACGCCGGAGGAGATCACCGGCGCGGCCGAGGCTATGCGCGCCCGCGTGACGCCGCTGGAGATCGATCGCGCGGATCTCGTCGACACGTGCGGCACCGGCGGCGATGGCTGCGGAACGTTCAACATCTCCACGGTCGCCGCCATCGTCGCTGCAGGCGCCGGCGCGCAGGTCGCGAAGCACGGCAACCGCGCTGTCTCCTCCATCTGCGGAAGCGCCGACGTGCTCTCCGCCCTCGGGGTGCACATCGACCTGGATGCGGCGCGGATGTCCGAGGTGTTGCGGCGCGCGGGGATTGCGTTTCTGTTTGCGCCGAAGCTGCATCCGGCCATGGCTGCCGTTGTGAGTGTGCGGAAAGAGCTCGGGGTGCGAACGATCTTCAACGTCCTGGGTCCCCTCACCAATCCGGCCTTTGCGCAGCGGCAGGTGATCGGCGTGTACGCGGAGCGGCTCGTGGAAGTGGTGGCGCGCGTACTTGCAGCTCTTGGCGCAAAGCACGCGCTGGTGGTGCATAGCCGCGACGGGCTGGACGAGATCTCCGTCTCGGCTCCGACCCGCGTGTGCGAAGTACGCGACGGCGACGTGCGTTCCTACGAAGTGACGCCGGAGGAACTGGGCGTGGGGAGACACCCCATCGAGCTGCTGGCCGGCGGAGACGCGCGGCAGAACGCGGCGATCGCCCGGGAGATCCTGAGCGGAGCGGCAGGAAGCCGCAACGCGCGACACGACGTCGTCGTCGCAAATGCTGGCGCGGCGCTGTACGTGGCGGGACTTGCCCCTTCGATCCGCGAGGGAGTGGCGCTCGCGAGAGACTCGATCGCCAATGGCAACGCGCTGGCCAAACTGCAGCAGCTCGTGGCCGAGTCGAATGCGCTGGGCGGTGCGGCGTGACGATCCTCGATCAGATCGTAGAGCGGACTCGCGAACGATTGCGTTCCGAGGAGAAACCGGACCGGCGGGCGGCGGAGGTCGTGGCGGAGCAGCGCGCGCCGCATGCGTTCCGCGACGCCCTCATCCGGGACGGCGTGAACATCATCGCGGAGATCAAGTCCGCGTCCCCTTCGGCAGGATCGATCGTCGCCAATCCCGACGTGGAGGCCATCGCTGGCCAGTACGCGCGTGGAGGCGCGGCGGCGATCTCCGTCGTCACAGAGCCCGAGTTCTTCAACGGCTCGCGCGAATGGCTGGCGCGTGCGCGCGCGGCGAGTGGACGGCCGGTGGTGATGAAAGACTTCATCGTCGAAGCGTCGCAGATTGTGCAGGGAGTCGCGGCGGGCGCGGATGCAATCCTGCTGCTCGCCTCGATTCTCGATGAAACGCGCTTGCGCGATTACGTGGCGCTCCTGGACGCCTACGGCTGCGACGCGTTGGTGGAAGTGCACGACGAGGAAGAGCTCGCGCGTGCGGTTGCCGCTGGCGCGAGCATCATCGGCGTGAACAATCGGGACCTGCATTCTTTCGCGGTCGATCTCGGTACGTCCGAGCGTCTCGGAGCGTTGATGCCAGCGGGTGCGATCCGTGTCTCGGAAAGCGGCATCCGGGTTCGGGAAGATGTGCAGCGCCTTCGCGCAGCCGGGTTTCACGCCTTTCTCGTCGGCGAATCGTTGTTGCGGCAGGGCGATCGCGCTGCGGCGGTCGAGGCACTGCGATGACCCGGATCAAGATCTGCGGGCTCACGCGCGCCGAAGACGTCGCTCTCGCAACGGATCTGGGCGCCGATTTCCTGGGCTTCATCTTTGTGAAAGAGTCGCCGCGGTACATCACTCCGGAACGCGTTCGGGACATCAGGGTGGGCGGCGACTACAGCCGAGAAAAGCGAGCGCGCGCCAAAGCAGTGGGCGTGTTTCGTGACGCTTCCGCCGAGGAGATCAACGCGGTGGCGGAGATTGCGAGCCTCGACTTCGTGCAGATCCACGGCACACCTCCGCAAGGTCTCTCGCGCCCTGTCATCCACGCGATCACAGTGCAGAATTCGCTGCCCGATACGACCACCACCGCTGCCTTCGTGCTGTTCGACACAGGTGGCGGAACCGGGCGCACCTTCGATTGGACACTGCTCGAGGCCTGGCCGCGGACCAGACCCTTCTTCCTCGCCGGCGGACTCACGCCGGACAACATCGCCGATGCGATTCGCGCCGCGAGCCCGGACGCAATCGATCTCTCCAGCGGGATCGAGAGCGCGCCCGGAATCAAGGACCCCCAGAAGATGAGAACCCTGTTCGAAAGAGTGAAACGATGACCACCCTTCCCGATCGCAAAGGCTACTTTGGCCAGTTCGGCGGCAAATACGTCCCGGAGACGCTCATGGCCGCGCTCGACGAGTTGGAAAGCGTCTACCGCAAACTCAAACGCGACCGTGCGTTCCACGCGGAATTGAACGACATCCTGGCCGACTTTGTCGGACGTCCGACGCCGCTCAGCGAAGCGAAGAACTTCGCGGCACTGTCGGGCGGTGGGTTTCGGCTCTTCCTGAAGCGCGAAGATCTCAACCACACCGGCGCGCACAAGATCAACAACGCACTCGGGCAGGCGCTGATCGCGAAGCGCATGGGCAAGCAGCGCATCATCGCCGAAACGGGCGCGGGTCAGCACGGCGTTGCCACCGCCACCGCGTGCGCGCTGCTCGGCCTGCAGTGCGTCGTGTACATGGGCGAGGTGGACATGGCCCGCCAGGAGTTGAACGTTTTCCGCATGCGCCTGCTCGGCGCCGAAGTCGTTCCAGTGAACAGCGGGAGCCGCACGCTCAAGGATGCGATCAACGAGGCCATCCGCGACTGGGTCACGAACGTCCGCACCACGCACTACATCCTCGGCTCCGTCCTCGGCCCGCACCCCTATCCGATGATCGTCCGCGACTTTCAGGCGGTGATCGGACGGGAAGCGCTCGTGCAGATGAAGAAGAAGGTCGGGGGACTGCCCGATGTCGCGATCGCATGCGTCGGCGGCGGGTCGAATGCCATCGGCCTTTTCTACGAAATGCTGAAATACCCCTCCATCCGGATGATCGGCGTGGAGGCGGGAGGCCGCGGTGTGAAGCTCGGCGAGCACGCGGCACGCTTCTCTGGCGGCGTTCTCGGCGTGCTGCACGGAACGCGCTCCATGGTTCTGCAGGACGAGTTCGGCCAGATCGCGGAGACGCATTCGATCTCGGCGGGGCTCGACTATCCGTCGATCGGCCCGGAGCACGCGCACCTGCAGGAGACCGGCCGTGTCGAGTATCACGACTGCAGCGACGAGCTCGCGCTGGAGGCGTTTCACAAACTGAGCGAGACCGAGGGGATCATTCCGGCGCTGGAGTCCTCGCATGCGCTGGGTTGGTTGATGCGCAACGGAGCCAAAGGAAACGTGGTCGTGAATCTTTCCGGCCGCGGCGACAAGGATGTCCCGCAGGTGGCCGCGCTGTGAATCGCGTCGAAGCGTTGTTCAAGCGCCTGAAGAAAGAGAAGCGCTGCGGTCTGATCGCGTACGTCACGTGCGGCGACGGCGACACCGTGAGCATCGTGGAGGAACTGGAGGCAGCGGGCGCGGATGCGATCGAGCTGGGGGTGCCGTTCTCCGATCCGATTGCCGACGGTCCGGTGATTCAGGCCGCCGCGCAACGTGCGCTCGCACGGGGCACGACCATGCTGGACGTGCTCGCGATCGCCGCAAGAATCCGACAGCGCAGTGAGATCCCGCTGATCGCGTTCTCGTACCTCAACCCGATCCTCCGCTACGGTCCGGAGCGGTTTGCATCCGACGCGAACGCTGCGGGGATCGACTCGCTGCTGGTGACGGATTTGCCACCCGAGGTTTCCGCGGACTTGCGAAAGGCTCTGCATCAGCAGGGGCAGGGATGCGTGTTTCTTCTGGCTCCGACCTCCACGGATGCGCGGATTCGTACCGTAGACCGGGCCAGCGACGGGTTCGTCTACTACGTGTCCACGACAGGCGTCACGGGCACGCGCAATGATCTCGATCCGGCCCTTCTGGAGCGGCTCGACGAAGTGCGCGGAAAGCTCCGCAAGCCCGTGGCGGTCGGCTTTGGCATCTCCCGGCACGAACACTACGAGCGTTTGCGCGACCACTGCGACGCGATCGTCGTCGGCAGCGCAATCGTCAGGGCAGTGGCGGAAGGGCGGAGTCCGGGAGCGGTGGTTCGGGAGATCTTGGGACGGTAGCTGCCTGCGCCTTCCTGACGAGCGCGCAGATCTGCCCGTAAAGCTCCCGCGCGCGCTTCTTCCGCCGGCCACTGAAACGCAGGACTGTTTTGGAGCGGCGGCCGTGGACGGTCACGACCTCGCGTCCGATGAGCAGGCGGAGGAAGAACGCGATGAAGGCCGGCAGGCCGAGCAGGAGCAGCGGCAGCGCGACAGGCCACATGTCGGTATCCAGCGCCACGACGAAGATCGCCACGGCCACGAGCAGGGATCCGAAGACGCCGGTCGCGATCAGATACCAAGTCCCGCGGTCGACGTGCAGCGTCACCAGCTGGACGTCATCGAAGAGCACGCGCCGCTCATGCACCGTGAAGGCCTCGCTCGACAGCACGTCCAGTCCCTCGGCACTCTGATGCACCGTGTCGCGTGAGAAAAGCTCACCGGTGCGGCAGAGGAGGATGCGCTCGTCGGTCATGTCGGTGGAGTGGGCGTGTTCGCGACGGAGTAGATCATGAAGCCAATGAATGCCAGGTAGGAGAGCATCTGGAGAATCCCCACGATCAGCACGAAGATCATTCCCGCGGTCGAGACGCCTTCCCGGCGTCGTTGCCCGATTCCCTTTGCCGCCCACCACACGCAGAGCGGGGAGGGCAGACCCCAGAAGCAGGGGACGAGGCCGAGGAGCGCGGCAACACGGGCCAGCATCGCGTAGTCCATGCGGCGCCTGGCGGCACCGCGTAGCGTGCCTTCCGCGCGGACGCGATCGAAGCACGACGGGCAGTACGCCCCGTCGCCGAGGTTCATCTCACAGAGCGCGCAGATGAACAGTC
Organism: Acidobacteriota bacterium; assembly: GCA_031388865.1. Taxonomy (GTDB): domain Bacteria; phylum Acidobacteriota; class Thermoanaerobaculia; order Gp7-AA8; family Gp7-AA8; genus QHVT01. The sequence goes on from JANMSA010001066.1 coordinate 6,662, forward strand.
CGCAACGGCGGCAGCTCGTCGTCGCGGCGTTGCGAGGGTGATTGGCGCAGGAGGTCGCTGCGCCGTCAGGCGTTTCGGCTGCGGCATGCATCGCGTCCTGCTGACGTTCGCGCGCTTCGAACACCGTGCCCTCGAACGCGCGTTGACAGTACTGGCAGAGGTTCCTCCCGGTATGAAGAGAGTCCATCGCAAGCGGCATCGCGCAATGGGGACACTGGGGAGCACTGTAGATCGCGCTCAACGGGCTCTCAGATTTCGATCACGCGGGTGCCCGCCACGAGGTCGTGCAGGGCCGTCTTCTCATCGGTGAAGAAGGCCGGGAGGTAGTCGACGATCCAGAGGCAGCTCAGAACGACCCGGATCCCGGCGCGGCCCCAGGCCTGGCCGCGGGTGATGTTCGAACCGTCCGGGCGCACGACGCGCAGGTTCAGGGCCATTTTCCCCACGGTCTGACCGTTCTTCAGCGACAGCATCAACCCCTCGTACAGCACGGGGATCGTGAAGAACGGGATGTAGATCAGGATCATCATCGGGCTGAGCTCGGGATCGGGGTTCCCCATCATGCCCGTGCCGAACATCATGCCGAACATGAGCGCGTAACTCGGGACCGCCTGGAGGATGCCGTCCAGGAGCTGAGCGCCGAAACGCTTGAGGATCGTGCCGTACGTCATTCCCGTGCGATCGACGCCGGAGCGCACGTCGAGGAGTTGCTCGCCTTTGCAGGTCGCGCAGTACGGCCGCCCGGAGATGGTGACCAGACAGTCGCTGCAGAAGCTCGCCCCGCACCGCGAGCAACGGCGTATATGTTCCGATACGTCGACGTGATTGCGACAGATCACCCAAACACCTCGCTGAGCTGAACCTCGTTGAGTATCGTAGCGGGGTCAGACCCCAATTCGATACTCGAGCATCCTACCGTACGTGTTCACGGGGTTGAAGGGGACGGCGGTGAGTACCGTCACTGCGTAAGTATCGTAGTGGGTCAGCCCCACTTGATACTTAACGTAGGTGTTCGCGGGGGTTGAAGAGGACGGCGGTGAGGTCGCGGACGAAGTTTTCGCCGCTGAGGGAGTCCTGCTCCAGGGCGAGCTTGCTGCGATAGGTCTCCGCGACGTCCTGCATCAGGTCGTACCGCGCGGCCGGCGCCATGCGGTCCGCGCGCAACGAGAGAGTGAGCAGGAACTCGCGCTCTTCCAGGCTGATCTTGTGCCGGATCAGCCGGAGCATGCGAGGAGTGCGCAGGCTGTTGTGCCGGCGATCCGCGGCGGACTGCCCCTGATATGCGAGCACCTGCGCATCGCGCACGACGAGCGTGTCGGCCACGATGTCGCCGAGGCGGCGGCGCGAGCTGGTCACGAGCGTGGAGATGGCGGCGATGCCGTAGAACGCGGGCGCCTGGTCGAGCACGCGCACGATGTTCCGCACCAGCGACTGATAGAGCGAGACCGGCAACCCCCGCGCATCGATGACCCGCAGTTTCAGCGCGCGCTTGCCAGGCGTACGCCCTTGCTTTCTGGTTTCGAAGTAAACGTGCCATCCCCAGGTGAGCACGAAGTTGATGGTGATGGTCAGCGCTGCCGCGATGCCACCCGGCAGGACTGTCGTCAGCGTCAATCCAACCGCGGCGCTGATGGCCATGACGATCACCGAGTCGATCAGCACCGCCAGAAAACGGCTGCCCGCACCCGCCGGCTCGAGCCGGATCGGCACGTGCTCCGGCGTGGTGATCGTGACGTCGCTCATGATTCCTGCGTCCGCCGTAGAAAGAGGTAGCTCATCAGACCGATGAAGAGCGACGCCGCGACGCCGATCTTAGCCCCATAGGGAATCGTCTTCGCGGAGAACTGCGAAAACGAGCCTTCGATGAGGCCGGCCAGTACGAGCGTCAGCGCAGCGCCGATCATCATGCGCCAGACCGATGGAAGGATGCGCCGCAGCGCCGCGCCGCGGGAAAGATTGCCGGGCATCAGCAGCGCACGCCCGATGACCAGGCCGGCCGCGCCGCCGAAGATGATGGCGGGCAGCTCCAGCGCGCCGTGAGGACCGACCCATGCGAAAAAGAACACGGAGACATCGTCGAGAACGTACATCGCTCCGACCGCGCCGAGGATGACGCCGTTGTAGAAGAGGATCAGCAGGCCGAGAAGAATGGTCAGCGCGCCGAGGGCGAAGGCGAGGAAGGAGACTTTGATGTTGTGCGTATAGAGACTGGCGCCGAACATCATCGCCTTTTCCACGTCGTCAATGCGCTCTTCGCCACGCTCGATCTTCTCGACGCGCTCGCGCGGACTCTCGCTGAAGAAGTCGGCGGGGATCAGCCTCGCGCCGTTCGCGGGATCGACCAGAACCGCCATTGCACCGAACAGCGCCCCAGCCAGAAACGCAGATGCAGCCACGAGCACGGCCACGCGCTCGCGACGAAACGCGGCGGGAATCTCTCGCGTGATCAGCTTGACGAAGCTGGCCCAGACCGGCGTCTCATGCGCCGCACGATAGATGAAGCGGTAGGCCCGACCGGTGAGCTGATTCAACTGCCCGAGCACGTCGGGGTTCGCGGTGTAAGAGCGGGCCCGGTTGAGATCCGAACAGGCGCGCCGGTACAGCTCAACCAGTTCCTGCGTTTCCTTGCGCGAGAGCTCCACGTCGTCCGCACGCTTCAGAAGCGCGTCGAGCTCTGACCAGACGGGCTGGCGTTCGGCGAGAAACGTTTCGATGTTCATTGGGGCACGAGTTGGCAGTTGGCGGGAGAGACGACGGGAGGAGGCAGCTGCACAAACGGTGGACGCGGGTCCTCCGCCAACC
>JANMSA010001068.1:0-11617 GCA_031388865.1 Acidobacteriota bacterium
TCACGTGGTGGTCGTCGGCGACGCGAAGCTTTTCCTGGAGCCACTCCGGAAGCAGTTCAACGCCGTCGAAGTCATTCCCATCGCGGAGCTCGATCTCGGCTCCGCGCTGCTGCGCGTGAACAAAGAAAAGAAGTAGCAGGAAGTCTCGAGGCGGCGAACTGCTTCCGGAGTGGCTCCAGGAAAAGCTTCGCGTCGCCGACGACCACCACGTGAGCATCCTTGCCGCCGAGGTTCGACGCGGCGAACTTGCGCACCTGGGCGGCGGTCACGGATTGCACACCGCCCACGAACCGATTGATGTCGCTGAGCGGAAGGCTGTAGAGCGCCAGGGTGGAGACGCGATTTACGATGCCGCTGGTCGTCTCCAGCGACTGGCCGAACCCGCCAATCAGCGTCGCCTTCCGCGGTGTCAGCTCGCGCTCTTCGACGTCCGCGGCGGAGAGCCGACTCAATTCGCTGACGATGATCGAGACCACTTCCGCCGCCGTCTCGTGCTTGGTCTCTGTGCGCGCCAGGAACGGACCGACCTCAGCGCGAGCATCGAACGAGCTGCCCGCTCCGTACGCCAGTCCCCGCCGGATGCGGATCTCCTGGTTGAGGCGGGAGGAGTAGCCCGCGCCCAGAACCGAGTTCGCGACGATCGCCGTCATGTAGGAAGCAACGTCGCTGCGGCGGATGCCCGCACGCCCCACCGCGACCGCGGACTGACCGGCATCCGGCATGTCGATCACGACCACGCGCGGCGATGGCGCCGGAGGTTTCATCTGCAGACGGACGGTGGCGCGAGCGCTCCCTGCGGTGCCGCGCGACCACGATCCGAGCCGCGCCTGTGCAAGCTTGAACGCATCGTCTGCTTTCACGTCACCCGCAAGCACCAGCACCGCGTTCTCCGGCCGGTAGTGAGTGGCGTAGAACTTCGGCAGGTCTGCGCGCGCGATCTTCGCCAGCGAGGCCGGTGTGCCCTGGAGGTTGTGGGCGTACGGCCCCTCACCGAAGATCAGGCGCGAGATCACCGCCGCTGCCAAAGCCCGCGGTTCGCCGAGATTCACCTGCAGCGCGTCGACGGTCTGCGCGCGCTCTCGCTCGAACTCGGTCTCCGCAAAGGTCGCGTTCCGCGCCACGTCCGACAGGTACTCCATCGCCCTCGGCAGATTCGCCGACATGACCGACAGGTCGATGGACGACTGATCCCATCCTGCTTCGGCAGTCAGCGTTGCTCCGAGCGCCTCGACACCGCGCGAGATCTCTTCCGCCCCGCGACTCTTCGTTCCCTTCGTAACGACCGCGGAGACGAGCTGCGCCAGTCCGTCCTTCGCCGCCAGGTCGGCGGCCCCGCCGGTCTTGAACAACAGACGTGCAGCCACGAGCGGTATGTCGTGCTTCGGCACCACGATGACGCGCAACCCGTTCGTGAGTGTCTTCTCGACCGGTTTGGGCAGCTTAGCTTCACGCGGTGCAGCAGGAGGCGGCGGCGTGACCTGCTGACCCGCCAGCGGAAGCACGAGAGCGAGAGCAACGATCAGCCGCTTCACTGCGCACCTCCAACGGGCTGAGCAACCGGCTGAACAACCGGCTGGGCAACCGGCTGGACAGCCGGCTGAACAGCCGGCTGAACAAGCGGCTCAACAACCGGTTGAACAAGCGGCTCAACAGGCGCTGGCGCACCCGGCTTCGCCGATTCATCGAGATACTCGAGGACGAGCGCCTTCCCTTCGATCAGATACTTTCTGGTGACGCGCTGCAGATCGGCCGCGGTCACAGCCTGGACCTTCGCCAGTCCTGTATTCACGACGCTGGCGTCGTGATGCAGGATCAGCGCTTCGCCGAGCGAGAATCCTTTGCCATTGCTGGTCTCTCGTTCCCGCAGCGCACTGGTGAGGATGAGATTCTTGGCCTTCTCCAGCTCGGCGGCCGAAACCGGCTTCTCCGCCAGAGCCTTGATCTCCCCGCGGATCAGCTTCTCCGCTTCGGCCGGCTGGTGCTTGCCGCCGAGGATGGCGATGATCGCGAAGACGCCGAGGTCTTCGCGGAGGTCGGCGTCCGCGAACGCTTCGGCGGCGATCTCGCCGCGCACCAGCTTCTCCTGCAGGCGTGACGACTGGCCGTCACTCAGGATCGTCGCCGCGACGAAGAGCGCTGCGGCGTCGGCATGCGACGCTTTCGGGGTGAGCCACGTCATTCCAACGGCGGGCAAGGGCACGTTCGGCACGTACGCGACCACGCGCCGCTCTTCTTTGCGCGCCGGCTCCACCGCGGTCACGCGCGGAATCACCGTCGCTGGTCGTGCCAGCGGCGCGAGATACTCTTCGATCCATCCGTCGAGCTGTTGCTGTTCGAAGTCTCCAGCAACGATGAGGATGGCGTTATCGGGCCGGTAGAAGGTGCGATGAAATGCGCGTACATCGTCGATCTTCGCTGCGTCCAGATCTTCGATGCTGCCGATGGTGGGGCGCAGGTAAGGATGGGCCACGAACGAATTCTTGAGCAGGAGATAGAAGAGCCGTCCGTAAGGCGGCGCAAGCACACCGGAGCGAAACTCTTCCTTGACGACGTCGCGCTCGGACTTGAAGTTCGCATCGTCGACGGTCAGCGATCCCAGCCGTTCCGCTTCCGCCCACAGCAGTGTCTCCAGGTAGTTCGACGGAACGACTTCGTAATAGACGGTGAAGTCGTCCGACGTCCCGGCGTTGTTCATCCCTCCCACATCCTCGGTCAGCCGGTCCAGCGTCTCCGAGGGCATGTTCTTCGTGCTCTTGAACATGATGTGCTCGAAGAGGTGCGCGAACCCGCTGCGCCCCTCCGGATCGCTCTTCGAGCCCACGCGGTACCAGACGTGGATGGCAACAGTCGGCGTCGAGCGGTCCTGAACCGTGTAGACCTCGAGGCCGTTCGGGAGGACGCGGTGTTTGTAGGCGATGGGCGGGATCGTCGCCGCCGCGGCGAGCGGCGAGGCGATCAGCACAAGCGGAAGGAGCAGGTGACGTAGACGCATGGCGCCGGGATGATAACGGCTCGCGGCTCCGGTGCGGCGCCACGTGGCCGTTTTATCGCCGTTTCGCCACACGCGGGCCGGCCCGGCCGGAGGCCTCTCGTCGCAAGTTTCTTCAAGTTCTTGTTTGCCCCCCTCTCGCGACACCTTCCCCATCGAGACCCTTCTCCCCCGTGAGGGGGGAGAAGGTGCCGAAGGCGGATGAGGGGGCCCCTTTGGCCGCCACGATCCATCTGACGACTAGCCCATAGCGCAGAGCGTAGAACCTCGTCGCGGAACAGTTCAGGAGACATGCAGACTGCTGCCGGCTGCCGCAGAGTTCCCCCTCATCCGCCTTTGGCACCTTCTCCCCCTCACGGGGGAGAAGGGTCTCGATGCGGGAGTGTGTCGCGAGCCCCACGAGCCTTCTCCGTGACGACGGCTACTCGTACCGCAGCGCTTCGACCGGGTTGAGCTCCGCTGCGCGGGCGGCCGGGTAGATCCCGGAGATCAGCCCGACGCTGATCGAGACTCCGGTCGACAGCACGAGCGACCAGATCGTGATCACCGTCGGCCACCCTGCGTACGCGGCGACGATGCGAGCCAGCACGATGCCGATGATGATCCCGGCCATGCCGCCGATGAGGCTGATGGCAAACGACTCGATCACGAATTGCGAGCGGATGTCTTTGCGCGTCGCGCCGATCGCCCGTCGCACTCCGATCTCACGAGTGCGCTCCAGGACACTCGCCAGCATGATGTTCATGATGCCGATTCCGCCGACCAGCAGCGAGATGCCGGCGATGGATCCCATGACAATGTTGAAGATGCGCTGCGTCTGGCGGCTCTGCTCGAGCAGTGCCTCCGGCACCACCACCTCGTAGTCATCCGCGCCGCCGTGAAGCCGCTGCAACAACGGCTCGATGACCTTGGCGGTGCGACGCGTCGACACGCCCTCCTTCACCGAGACCAGCAGTTCGTCCACCGGCGCATCGAGCGGATCGCGGTCGAACTTCCGCATCGCGGTACTGACCGGGATCCAGATCTCTTTCGCCGTGGACTGCTGCGCGACCGCGTCCTGCGAAGGCGCGCCCCCGGCGGGATCGCTCGCCAGAATGCCGATGACCTCGAGCCACACGTCGTTCACCTTCAGCTGCCTGCCGATCGCGTCGTCATAGCCGAAGAGGTTGCGACGCACTTCCTCGCCGATCACCGCCACCTGCGCATGCTCGTGCTCATCCCGCGCGTCGAAGAAGCGCCCCTTGGCCAGCCCCACATCCGCAATGTCCCGATAGCGCGCGGAGACGCCGAACACTTTCGCCTTCGTCTTCGCTCCCGGCGCCATGACCTTGTACGGCTTCACCTCGATGCGGGGCAGCACGCGCTCCACGTTCGGCACCGCCTCGACGATGGCCTCGGCGTCGCGCAGCGAGACTCCGAGCGACTTCTTGCGCAGTTCCTGCCGATCCTCCGGCTTGACCTCTTTCGCGCGTACGATGACATTGCGCAGGCCGAGGCGGCCGATGGCGTCGAGCGCTTTCTCTTCCGCGCCGGCGCCGATGGACAACATCGCGATCACCGCCCCCACGCCAAAGATCATTCCCAGCATCGTCAGCGATGTGCGCAGTTTGTGGCGACCCAGGTTGCTGAGCGCCGTGAAGAAGGTCTCCCGATCGAAGAATGCGGATCGTCGAGCCGGTGAGCGTGCGGTCTCACTGTTCATCGGTCATCGTTCCGCTTCGCTCGTTGGCGGACGGATCTTCCAGCGCGATCTGGTCGCCCCGGGCCAGCCCCTTCATGACCACGACGCGCCCGGCGCTCGACGAGCCGATGGTCACCTCCACGGGCTCGAACCTTTCACCCTTTTTCCTGTAAACGAGCCGCTTGCCTTCCTTCTCGAAGAGCGCCTGCCGCGGGATGGCAAAGGCGTTGGCCTGATTCTCCACCTCGAGGACCGCTTTCACGCGCGCACCCGGCTTCATCAACTTCGGGTCGGTGCGATCGACCTCCACAGAGACGCCGAAGTACTGCACCGGCTGACGCGGGATGCGCGGCCGGGCCACTTTGTCCACGGTCTTCACCTTCCCGGTGAACGTGGCCCGCGTGTCCGCCTCGAGAAACACGGTCGCCTTCTGATCGACGGCCAGCCCCGCAGCGTCGGCTTCGAGCACGAAGACTTCCGCCTTCATCTTGTTCAGCTCAGGAATCTCCCCGATCGGCTGCCCGCGCCACATGGAGTCGCCGACGCGCGGCATCTCGCCGCGCCAGTTGCGCTGCAGCACGAGGATGCCGTCGTGCGGAGCCACGACCTGCAGGGCCTTCAGCCCATCCTCCGCCTGCTTCAGCTTGATGCCCGCCTTTCGATCGTCGATACCGATCAGGTCTCGCTCCACGTTCGCCAGGCTTCCGCGGATGGTCAGCACTTCTTCCGCATAGCGCTTGCGGTTCACGGCCAGGTCCTGATCGACCTCATTCTCAATCCGCGCGTAACGCGAGAAGATCTCCGCGTCGTCGAACTTGAATCGCCTCGCTGCGTCGAGCTCTGTCTGTGCCAGGCGCGCGTCGCGGCCGAGGTTCTTGCGTGTGGCGGAGGACTCTGCGGCGACTCCGGTCAGCCGGTTGCCGGCATTCGCGCGGTCTTCCCGTCCGGAGAGGAGCAGGTTCTCGAAGTCGGTCGCGTCGAAGCGCACGATCACGTCGCCCTTCTTCAGGAGCGACCCGTCGTCCGCCATCCACGCGACCTTCATCGGTGCCGTCGCTTCCTGCGGCGCCGAGACCGGCGTCGCTTTCACTGCCTTCAGCGTCCCCTCGGCGGTCACCTTGCGAGAGAACGTGATCGGCTCGACACGAAAGGTGGCGATGTCGTTCGCGGGGGCGCCGCAGGCACTCAGGACGAGCGCGCCGTAGATCAGCGTTGTCGGGTGTCGGTTGTCCGTTCTCTGAGCCTTCTGGCCTGAGCCCCATTCGTGGAATGTGCGCCCCACAAAGACTCGCAGACAACCGACCACCGATGACTGACAACACTCCCTGACCAACTCACGAGCGGCACGCCACAGCGAAAGAACGCGCGGACCACCGGCCACCGACCACGGACAACTGAGCGTCACGACTGCTCCTCCCCATCCTTCTCCCTCGGGACGAGGATGCGCTCACCGCCAGACAGTCCTTTCACCACTTCCACGGACGTGTCGTTCTGGCGGCCGAGGCGCACCGGGACTACATCGACGTCGAGCCTGCCGCGACGGTAGACGTAGGGACCACTGCTGGAGATGTACACAGACTCTCTGGGAATCAGGACCGCGCCTTTCGCCCGGCCCAGCTCAATCGTGCCCTGAAAGCGCATCCCTGGCCGCATCTTCGCGGGATCGGTCTTGTCCAGTGCGATGTCGACGCGCAGCACCTTCAGCGGATCCTGCGTGCCCCGCTTGCGCTGCACGGTGCGAGCTGCACTGGTGATCGTGCCCTGCAGTTCTTCGTCGGGATGCGAGTCGAGACGCAGCGTGACGCGCTGGCCGACAGAAACGCGTCCGGCATCCGCCTCGTCGACCTCGCCCTCGGCCTTCATGCGGTTCAGGTCCGGGATCTCCACGATCCGCTCCCCGCGCCAGGCGCTGTCGCCCACCTTCTTCTTGTCGCCCCGCCAGTTCGTCATGTAGACGACCGTGCCGTCACGCGGCGCGGTGCGCATCATCTGCTGGATGGAGCTCTGCGTCTCCGCGACCATCGCGGCCGCCTGCTCCTGCTTACTCCGCAGGAGCTCGATGCGAGCGCGCGCCGCCGACTCGAGAGCCTTCAACCGGGCGCGGGCCGAGACGGTCTCACGCCCGGAGATCGCGAACTCGATCTCCGCCGTCTTGCGTTCGTTGATCCCGACGATCTCGCCGGGTGCGTCGAGCTTGAGCGCCGCCTTGCGCAGGCGCGCTTCCGCTTCCGCGAGCCTCAGCCGCTCGCCTTTGGTCTTGAGGGACAGATCGGCGCGCTCCTTCTCGATCTGCTTGCGCGCCTGATCCGCCTCTGCGGTCTTGCCTTCCAGAAGACGCTGCAGGTCAGTCGTGTCGAACCCCAGCACCGGCTGCCCCTTCTTGATGTCGGCGCCCTCGGGGGCCAGCATCGAGACCTTGAACTCCCAGTGGTCGTTGAGAGGAGGCGCACCGAGGGTGTCGGACGACATGGAGGCGAGCGAGCCGATCACCTCGAAGCCAGTCACGAGATCGCCGCGAGTGACCCGCACCCAATCGCCCTGCCGGTCCGCAGCAAGCTTGTTGCGAAGCGTCCAGCCGCCGAGCAGAAAAAGCGCGAGCGCGGCGATGGGGATGAGGAACTTCGGTTTGATCAGCCGCGCCATCCGAGGCTCCGCGGTGTTGTCAGTTGTCGGTTGTCAGTTGTCTGGGACGCGTGGCCCGGCAGGCCATCCACCGCGAGAAATTCTCTGTTGTCCGCGCAGCTTGTCTCGGGAGCCGCTCCATCGCAGAGAACCGACAACCGAGAACCGACAACCAAAACGTCACCCACGCTTCACCTCGACTACGCGCCCCAGCCGTGCTCCTTCCTCGAGCCCGCGGAGCACGATGCAATCCTGCGCATTGCACGAGCCGACTTTGACTTTTTTCATGTCGCCGTTCGCGAGACGGGCTTGCGCAGCGTTGCCGGAAAGATCGAGGGCTGCACGCGGCGCGAGCAGCACGACCGCCTGCGTCTCGCGACGAACGACCACACGCGCGGACAGTCCCGGCCGCATCCGCGCGGGATCGAGGCGGTCCAGTGCGACGAGCACTTCGAACTGCCGGCGCAGCGACATGCGCCGGCTCTCCTGAGCCACAGCGGAGATTGCGTGGATGCGTCCGACGAACTGCACGTCCGGGTAGCCGTCGAGCGTCACCGTGACCGGCATTCCTGCGGCGATCTTGCCGTCGTCCACGTCCGCCAGCGCTGCATTCACGCGGAGCGAAGTCAGGTCCGGGATCATCGCGATCGGGAAACCGACCCACACCTGATCGCCGGTCTGCAGCTTCCTCCCCTCCCAGTGATCGCGCACGACCACGATCCCGGCTTTTGGAGCGAGGAGCACCAGTGCGCTGATGGCCGTTTCGGCGATGAAGATGTCGCGGCGCGTCCGCTCGATGTTGAGCAGGAGGTTCTCCCTCTCCGAGGTGATGGCCGTGCGGCGCGCCCGCAGGGAGTCCACCGCTTTCTCATGCTCGGACATCGCGCGGCGCAGCGCGGTCTGGTTCTCCTCGAACTTCCTCCCCGACATGAGGTCCTTCGGCACTGCGGAATCGAGGGCTGCCTTTTCCAGCTCTGACTTCTTCTTCTCCACCGCGAGGTCTTTCTCCTCGAGATCGGCGGTCCATTCCGATTCTTTCTGCTGCAATTCCTGGGCGGCCTGCATCGCGCTCTGGCGTTTGCTGTTCAGGTCCGAGGTGAGCGCGCTGTTGTCGAGCTCCACGACCGGCGCGCCCGCTTCAACGGCTGCGCCGTCTTCCGCCAGCCACTTGATGGCCGTTTGCCAGTTCGGCAGCGGCGGCACGGAAAGCAGGTCGCCCCGCGCTGCCTCGAGCTCGCCCGAGATCACGACGTCGCTCACGAACGCGCCCCGCCGAACGCGCAGCTCGGAGTCACCTGCCGTCTCTGCATGCCCGGAAAAGCAGGAGCTGAAGGAGAGCAGCAGTACAGCGCAGGCGATCGCGCGCATAGTGTGGTGGATCTCTGACGATTGTACGCGCCTGAAGTTCCCGGAAGAGTCGCGCTACAATTTCGTCACCTCATGGTTGCGGCGGTCGAGCCCATCTCCCCGGACCCACGATTCGTCCTGCTCAGCGCGCCCGCGCCAGCCGATACGTTTGCACTGGATGTCCGGCGCGGTCTGAGCGCAACCGACAAATGGCTGCCGCCGCGGTGGTTCTACGACGACCTCGGCTCTGCACTCTTCGACGCGATCTGCTTTCTGCCCGAGTACTACGTCATGCGTGCCGAGGCGGAGGTGCTCACGACCTTCCGGAGTGAGATCGTGTCGGCTCTGGGATCGAACGTGCGCCTCGTGGAGCTCGGCAGCGGAGCGGCGCGCAAGACGCGGATCCTCCTCGATCTGCTGACCTCCCGGCAGGAGGTCGAGTACGTCCCGGTGGACATCGATGCAGGCATGCTCGTTCGCAGCGGGCGCGATCTGCTGCGCGAATATCCAGAACTGCGCGTGACAGCAATCAGCTCCGACTTCCAGCGTCCCTCCGTGCCGCTGTCGCTCCTCCCCGCCACGAGTGACCGCACCGTGGTGCTCTTCCTCGGCTCGACCATCGGGAACCTCTCGCCCGATGAGGCGAGCGCGATGCTCAGGAATCTCCGGTCGTCCCTCGCGCCCGGCGACGCGCTGCTGCTCGGCGCAGACCTGCGCAAGGATCGTTCGATCCTCGAGCCGGCCTACGACGATCCACTGGGCGTCACGGCAGCGTTCAACCTCAACCTCCTCGCTCGCATCAACCGCGAGCTCGGCGGTCACTTCGACGTACTCGCATTTCGCCACCGAGCTCGCTACGACGAAGTCCACGGCCGCATGCAGATGCATCTGATCAGTACGCACCAGCAGGCGGTGCGCATCGACGCGCTCGCGCTGGAGCTCACCTTTGCCGAAGGGGAGACCATCCACACGGAGAGCTCCTACAAGCACAACGATGAAACGCTGGAGGCGATGGCAAAGGCGGCCGGCTTCACTCTCGAACGGACCTGGACCGACAGCAGGCGCTGGTTCGCGGACGTGCTCATGGTGGCGGACTGAGAAATCAAAGACTGGAAGTTGAGAAAGCCGCAGCTCCACGCGGTCCCCCGGTGGGGGCTCTTTTCAATTTTCAATTTTCAATTTTCAATTCAACGTCCGCTGGAATTCATCTTCCCGTCAGGCGTTCTCCCGGGTATCATTCCCCTCCCGTGCCGGGGTAGCTCAGTTGGTTAGAGCACCAGATTGTGGATCTGGGGGTCGTGGGTTCGAGCCCCACCCCTGGTACCAAGCTCCCTCCGGGGATTGAGAATTAGAGGTGAGGATTGAGGAAGAGTGCCTGCACGACCCCTTCCTCGAGCCTCGCTCCTCAATTCTCAATCCGCGGTCCGAAAGGACCCGCCTGATGTCCGAAACGGTGCAGCCCCGCCTCTCCAGAGGTCTTCGCGATCTCTTTCCTGAGCAGATGCTCGCGCGCCAGCAGATGGTGGACACCATCCGGGACGTGTACGAGCTCTACGGCTTCGTCCCGCTGTCCACGCCGGCGATCGAGTACCTCGAAGTCCTTTCCGGGAGTGCGGGGGCCGAAGCGCAACAGTCGATCTTCCGCGTCACGAACCCCGAGAAAGAAGACCTCGGCCTGCGCTTCGATCTCACCGTGCCTCTGGCGCGAGTGATTGCGCAGTATCCCGACCTTCCCCGTCCGTTCCGGCGCTATCAGGTGGCATCGGTGTGGCGGGCGGACAAGCCGGACAAAGGCCGCTATCGGGAGTTCACCCAGTTCGACCTCGACTCCGTCGGCGTGGAGAGCGAGATCGCCGACACCGAGATCCTTGCGGGGATGTGCGACACGCTCTCTGCCCTGAAGATCGACCGCTATCTGGTGCGCTTCTCCAGCCGGGCCATCCTGAACCTGCTGCTTTCCTTCGCGGGCATCGCTCCGGATCAGAGCGTGGAAGTGTTCCGCGTGCTCGACAAGCTCGACAAAGCCGGTCTCGACAAAGTCCGGCTGGAGTTGATGCAGGGATACAAGGACGAGTCAGGAGACACCATCCGCGGACTGGGGCTGGCCGCCGATCAGGTCCAGCGCATCGAGCGATTCCTTCAGGTCAAGGCGGACTCCCGTCGCGAAGTGCTCGGGCAGACGCGCGAGCTGTTCGCGGACGTCGAGAACGCAACCGCGCAGCTGGACGTCGTCGATCGTATCTCCAGTCATCTCTACGCACTCGGCTACGGCGACGACCAGGTATCGCTCGACCTCTCCATCGCACGCGGGCTCGCCTACTACACCGGACCGGTCTTCGAAGCCATCCTCCTCGATGCACCGCAGTTCGGCTCCGTCTTCGGCGGAGGCCGTTATGACAACCTGGTCATGCGCTTCCTGGGCGAGCCGATCCCCGCTGTCGGCGCCTCCATCGGAGTGGACCGGCTGCTGGCCGCGCTCACGCACCTCGGTCAGCTCGGAAAGCGGAAGGCCACCGCGCGCGTGCTTGTGACGAACATGGACGCAGCCCTGCGCGACGACACCATCGCCATCACCTGGGAGCTGCGCCGTGCGGGCATCGCCACAGAGCTCTACCTGGGCACCGGACGTGGCCCACGGCAGCAACTCAAGTACGCCGACAAATACGACATCCCGCTGGCGATTCTCTACGGCTCGAACGAGAAGGAGCAGGGGCTGGTTACCATCAAAGACCTCGTCGCCGGCCGGGAGCGTATGCAGCCGACCGCGGACCGCAAGGAGTACCTCGCTCAACGTGCCGGTCAGGTCACCGTCCCGCGCACGGAGCTCGTGGCGACGATCCACAAGATGCTCGCGGAGGTTGGATGAAGGTCGGGAGCGAACAGCCCCACTCCTGTCATCCTGAAGCTCCGAAGACGGCATGTGCGATGTTTTGCTGTCATCCCGAGCGTCGAGTCGAGGGACCTGGGCGGGCGGGGCA
>JANMSA010001106.1:0-5696 GCA_031388865.1 Acidobacteriota bacterium
TCAGCTCTCAGCTCTCAGCTCTCAGGAGCAAAACCCCGTAACCCCGTAGCTCGCAGTCTCAGGAGCAAAACCAATAGCGGTTTGGCATCGGGTCTCCTGCGAGCTGAGAGCTGCGAGCTGAGAGCTGTCTCTGAGAGCTGACTTCCTGTTGCCGCGAAGGATCTGCGCCCGGAGCGCATCTAAGACGGCGGAGGAACACATGAAACTACATTCGGGCGTGCTATCCATTCTTCTCGGCGGAGCTCTCGCTTTCGGCCTTTCGGCTCCTGCACAGGCGGGCCAGTTCTCCATCGCGAAGATCTACATCGAATACAACTCCACTCCCAATGATCTCGGCTACCACGTCTCTCTCGACGGTGAAGACTGGCGATCGCTGAAGATCCTCAACCCCAGCGGAAAGACGATCTTCCAGGTGGAAGGGAAAAAAGCCTACCGAGACCTCGGCATGACCGAGCTTTTCTTCGAGGGAGCGGAACCGGCGTTGGAGGATGTGCCTCTCGAAGAACTTCTCGCCCTCATGCCGGCGGGCCGGTACCGCTTCATCGGCACCACGGTCGACGGCGAGCGGCTGGAGAGTACCGCCGTTCTCTCGCACGCAGTTCCTGCCGGTCCCGAGGTCTCCGCGGAGATCAGTGGTAACGATCTCGTCATCGAGTGGGACCCTGTGACCACCGCACCGGAAGACTTTCCAGTGCCCACTGTCACGATCGTCGGCTACCAGGTCATCGTGGAACTGTTCCAGATCACCCTTCCAGCGTCCGCCACCTCGGTCACGATTCCCGAGGAGTATGTCCGCACTCTCGCGCCAGGAGAGCACATCTTCGAAGTACTGGCCATCGAGGCCAGCGGCAATCAAACCATCACCGAAGGTACGTTCACGAAGTAGCAGTCCGAGACCGCTCCGGCTCCGTCAGCAATCCATGCGCTGCGGGGCCGGGCAGCGCGATTGGTCAGCGTCGACATGGCGCACATCACTAAGAAGGATTTCGGCTCGGGGTGCATCCAACCCGGGCATACGAAAGGGGATTTGTGAACAAACGACTGATTCTCACGATACTCATTGCCTTGTCCCTCCTGCCGGCGACGATGTCGGCGTCCGATCAATCTGATGAGCTCTGGATTCTCGCGGCGGGCCGCGGTCCGGGCTCGGGCGGATCGACCTGGATTACGGATCTTTCCGTCATGAACGTCAGCGAGGAAGCACGGGAGGTGGAGATCACTTTCTTCGACCACGCCGGCTTCGAGTCTACGGAATCCTTCACGCTCGAGCCCAGCCAGACGCTGACCCTTCCCGATGTCATCGGCACGACGTTCGGTGAGGATGTCGCTTTCGGAGCGTTGCGCATCGAAGTCGTCGCGGACCCGGAGGAGCAAGACACGGGAGAGGACGACTCGCCCCTGGTCGCTCACGCACGCATCTACGACAGGCGTGCGAGCGGGACCGTGGGCCAGGCGCTGGAGGGCCTGTCCACCGCTGCAGCCATCTCGTCTGAGGGTCCGGCAGTGACGACACACATCGTCGGAGTCGCGAACAACAGTGCGGCTCGGACGAACTGGTTCGCGCTGAACGTCAGCGATCCGGAGGAGGACGACGAGCCTGCCGAGGTCCTCGTGGAGATTCTCAACGCGCAGGGCGATCCGATCGCCTCGAAAACGTACTTTCTCGAGCCGCATCTGCCCGTCTTCTTCCCGCTGTCCGACGTCGCTCCGAACGTCCCGAACGGAACGATGCGTTTCACGATGGAGGAAGGGAAAGCCCTGTTCGGAGCGTCCAGAATCGACATGATCACCAACGATCCGACCACGCTTGGAGCGCACACGCGGAGCGTGGACGAGTCGGACAAGGAGTTCACGGAGACGCTTCTCACCGACGGGTGCACGTACTCGTCAACCGGCGGAAACGCATTCTTTCCCCTGACCCCCGGCCTCGAGCTCGTGCTCGAGGGAGATCATGACGGAGAGCTCGTGAGAAACACGATCAAAGTCACCTCGGAAACCGTGGTCATCGACGGAGTGACCACACGCGTCGTGACTGAAACGGAATTGATCGATGGCAAGCTCGTCGAGAAGTCGAGGAACTTCTACGCCGAATGCGTGGAGACCGGCGACGTCCTCTACTTCGGCGAAGAGGTCGACATCTACAAGGACGGCGTGATCGTCAACCACAACGGAGCGTGGAGGAGTGGCGTGAACGGAGCAAGACCGGGAATCATCATGACCGGCAGAGCTCTGACCGGCTCGCGGTATTCCCAGGAAATCGCCCCGGGGATCGCACTGGACAGGGCCGAGCATGTGAAGACGGGCTTCGCGTTCGAGACTGCGGCAGGAACGTTCACAAACTGCCTGAGTGTCCACGAGACCACGCCTCTCGAGCCAGGCTCGTCGAGCTTCAAGGTCTACTGCCGAGGCATCGGAATCGTCTTCGACTCCGGCAGCGAGCTCGTCTCGCGCCAGCTGCCCTGACTCTGGTTGCTGGTTGCTGGTTGCTGGTTGCTGGGCGCTGGGCGTACCTCGTCTGGCGGATCTCGATGGGTGTTGTCCGTTGCCGTGATCGGCGTGGCTCGAAACCCTGAAACTCCAGTCAACCAGCTAACGAAGTAACCAGCAACCAGCAACCAGTTAACTAGTGCATCAATCAACCAGCAACGCGGTCGTGTGCGTTACTTCACTCGTGGTAATTTCACGCGGTTCTCGAAGACGGCTGCGAACAGGTCTCCGACCTTGGCCAGGCGATTCGGCATCGTGCGAATGTTGTATTTCAGCGGGTCGAGCTTCTTCGTGATCTCGCTCCACTTCAGCGGTGCGGATACGGGCGCGCCGTCGATCGCCCGCGGTGAGTACGGCGCGACGACGGTCTTTCCGTATCCGTTCTGCAGGGCATCGAGGTAGAGGCGCCCGCGCCGTTTGGCGAGCGTGCGCTCGACGGTGATCCCCGGCACTTTCGCAGCCACGGCGGCAGCGATCGAGAACGCGAACTCCGCGACTTCCTCGTGCGAGTAGCCCGGCGCCAGGGGCACGAAGACGTGAATGCCGCGCTTGCCGGAAGTCTTCGGCACACTCGGCAGCTCGAGGTTCTCGAGCAGACGGCGCATCACACCGGCGGCCTCGATGGCCTGCTCGATTCCCTTCCCCTTCGCGGGATCGAGATCGAACAGAATCCAGTCCGGTTCTTCCAGACTCTCGGCCCTCGACGACCACATGTGCACCGTCAGCGCGGACATCTGCCCAAGCCAGCGCAATGCATCGACACTGTCGACGACGAGGTGCTTGACCGTCCCGCTCTTCGTGGTGCGCGTGGGCGTGTCCACCAGCTTCAGCCACTTCGGGCCTTCCCTGCCGATGTTCTGATGGAACCAGGACGGCTTGTGAATGCCCTGGTTCCAATGCTCCAGCGTCAGCGGGCGATCGCGCAGCGCACGGAGCATCGGCTCCGCGACGGCCTCGTAATACGTCACGATGTCTTTCTTCGTGTACCCGTCTTTCGGGTACAGCAGGCGATCGGGATTGGTGAGCGTCACCCGCGACTGCGTCCCTTCCGGCGTCTCCCTGACCACGTCCTCCACTCCTTTGTCTTCACGCAATCCGAGGAAGGAGGGGTGGCGAAGGCGGTGATCGGAGGTCCATTCGGTGAACGACACCTGCCCCACCAGGCGCGGCTTCACCCACGTTGCCGTCCTGATGCGCGGCGCGTCCTTCACCAGCGCCTTCGGCACCACGTCTTTGGCCAGCTCTTCGCGCAGCCAGGCCCGCATCTTCGCCGAGAACCCCGTCCCGACCTTCCCCGCGTACCGCAGCTCGCCGCCTTCGTTCACCGCGAGATGCAGCGAGCCGATGTCCCGCTCACTTGCGCTGCTGGGCTGCCAGCCGACGATGATCATCTCCTGCTGCTGGATGGCCTTGATCTTCAGCCACTCCTTCGAGCGGCGCGATTCGTAGACTGAAGTCTTGCGCTTGGCGATGATCCCTTCCCAGCCGCCGCTCGCGGCGTGCGCCAGCGCCTTTTCACCGGTCATCGCCAGCGTTTGCGAGACCGCGATTCCCGCCGGCGGTTTTGCAAAGGTCTTCTGCAGGATCTTCCGACGCTTTTCGTACGAGAGCCGCCGCAGGTCCTCACCGTTCAGCCAGAGGATGTCGAAGAGCACAAGCAGTTCGCGCCCGCTCCCCTGCCCCTGCTGCAGCAGCTGGAATCGCGGTGCTCCCTTCTCGTCGAGAACCACCACTTCCCCGTCGACGATCAGGTCCTGCACCTTGATCTTCTGTACGACAGAAAACGTTTTCGGGAAGCGCGAGGAGAGATCGAGCTCGTTGCGGCTGAGCATGGCCGTGTTGCCATCGACGATCCCGATGACCGCGCGGAAGCCGTCGTACTTCATCTCGAAGATCCAGTTCGCGTCATCGCGCGGAGGATCGCTCGCCAGCGTGGCCAGCATCGGCGGGAAGACCTTTTTCAGTAGTTGCTTCGGCGTCATACGCTCACCGGCAGCGCCGCAATGACGCGCACTTCATCGAAACCCTCGCCCTCCGCCGGAAGAACGAGCTTCCTCGCCGCGATGTAGATCGCCACATCCGGCACACGGGCCTTCCCCTCACGGAGCCGGTTCCGCACAACCGCGTCTTTTACAGTGGTCTCGAAAACATACGCCACGACGCGTGCACCAAAGCGCCTTCCGAGCGCGATCAGCGGCGCGCGGACGAGAGGAGTGAGATTGGTGTTGTCAATCGCCATGGATCTCCCGTGTCTGAAGATTTCTTCGATCATCTGCAGCTGCCTCTCCTCGCGATTGCGGGCATTGGCCATCAGGTCTTTGCTCACATGCACGTGCGTTGCCGCGAGGTGCGAGTGGTAATACGTCGACTTGCCCGCTGCCTGCAGACCGACGAACACGATCATCTCCAGCGGGTTCGTGGCGCTTCCCTCGTCCATCCGATCGCCCTCTGACTGTGCAGGATGACAGACGCCTGGCCAGCTTTGGTAGCAGCAAACCCGGCCAGATCATCTCAGCCAGGCAAAGACTTTCGGCAGCGACGCGAAGTCGAGAACCGCCCGTACCTGGACGAGGCGTTGCCGGCCGACCGCGACTGACCGGCCGGCTTTCATGCCGGCAGCAACCGCGCCGCCGGCGCTCCAAGTGCGTTACGCTTCCGCGTGCGTCACGAGCAACACTCCCTATCCACGATCAAGAGTGAACACACCGCGATGTCCATGAAGGCGAAAGAACGCGAAGAGCTGTTTCGAATGCTGAGGGCTCGCTTCGAGAAGAACATGCACCGGCACGCCGGGATCGCATGGGAAGACGTGCGGGCCACACTCGAAGGGAATCGTGAGGCACTCAGGTCACTCCGGGAAATGGAAGCCACGGGAGGTGAACCGGACGTCATTGGTCAGGCCAGGGATCGCGGCCGCTTCATCTTTTATGACTGCTCCCCAGAAAGTCCCGCAGGCCGGCGAAGTACCTGTTACGACGCTGAAGCGCGTGAGTCCAGGAAGGAGAACAGGCCTGAGAACAGCGCAGTCGAGATGTCTACCGCGATGGGCATCGAGCTTCTCACGGAGGAGCAGTACCGGGAGCTGCAGAAGCTCGGTGAGTTTGATACGAAGACTTCCAGCTGGGTCAAGACGCCGCCTGAAGTTAGAGCTCTCGGCGGGGCCCTCTTCTGTGATCGACGCTATGGCAAGGTGTTCGTTTATCACAACG
>JANMSA010001114.1:0-17558 GCA_031388865.1 Acidobacteriota bacterium
CCGGCGATCGCCGCTACGTTCTCGAGGGCGCGCGTTGCCCACTTCGTCACCAACGGGTCGCCGGCGGCGAGGCCGCACAGGACGTTGGCAAGAGGCCCGACCTGCATCGGCTTGCCCTCGAAGCGAGGGGCCTTGACCCAGGTGTACTTTCCTCTCTCCTGAAAGTCGGTGAACTCCGGTTCGGTCTCGCCCTTCCACGGATGGAGAGTATTGGTCTTGTAGTAGGCATGCGTGGTGTCTTCAGTGACCCCGCGGCGGAAATACTCGTCATGCGGTCCGGAGATCGGTTTATAGGACTTCAGATCGCCGTCCATGATGGTGCCGCCCTTCATGTCGAAGAGCGTGTTTCGCCCGTCGAGCGGGAGGTCTGGCACGGACATGTAGTTCTTGACGCCCGCGCCGTAGCCGAACCATTCCGGATAGAAGCCCGCCACCGCGCAGACATCGGGAAAGTAGACGTTCTGAATGAACGGCACGACCTTATCCAGCAGAGCCTTGATCTGGTACAGGCGATCGACGTTGATCGTGGCTTCGCTATTGAGATTGATTGCGTTGGCCACGCCGCCCACGGCCAGATTCTGGATGTGCGGAGTCTTGCCGCCGAGGATGGCCACGATCTGATTGGCGTAACGCTGGTACTCGAGCGCCTGCAGATAGTGCGACGTCGCCAGAAGATTCACCTCCGGCGGGAGCTTCATGGCCGGATGCCCCCAGTACCCACGAGCGAAGGGACCGAGCTGACCGCTTTGCAGGAGGCCGGCGATCTTGTTTTGGACCGTCTTCATCTCATTCTTCGAATTGCGCTCCCATGGCGAGAGACTCTCTGCAATCGAGGACGCCTTGCCGGCATCGGCCATCGGGATTGTGGTCACGTCCACCCAGTCCAGTGCCGAGAGCTGATAGAAGTGCACGATGTGGTCGTGGAGCGCGTGAGCGATCACGATCAGGTTACGGATGTACTGCGCATTGATCGGAATCTCGAGATCGAGCGCATTCTCGACCGAGCGCACCGACGCCAATCCATGCACGGTGGTGCACACACCGCAGAAGCGCTGCGTGAACAGCCAGGCCTCCCGTGCGTCGCGACCGACGAGAATTTTCTCGATACCGCGCCACATGGTCGACGAGGCCCACGCCTTCTGCACGGCGCCGCCATCGATCTCGACGTCGACGCGCAGGTGTCCTTCAATCCGGGTGATCGGGTCAATCGTCAGTCGCGCCATGGTCGTCCATCCTCGCCTTGGGATTCGTATGCTTCACGTACTTCACGTACGCATACCAGTCGGAATTGCTGCCGGGCAGAATGGCGAAACGCTTCGCCGCCCAGATGAAGAGGACCACCGCCAGGCCGATGTACCCGAGGCACATCAGCACTTCGGCGATCTTCGGGAAATAGATCGATGGGTGTCCGGCGCGATACGCGATCGTCGTCGGCGTGAAGCGATAGATCACCCCACCCGCGCCCGCCAGCAGCGAGCTGACGAAGAGTACGCGGGGCACGCGGCGCAGCCGCGTGTTCAGCAGCAGGAGCGCCGGCCCAAGGAGCAGAACGGTCTCGAGGTGAAACAGCGCCGCGTACCACGTCGGCTGGAAAGCCAGATGCAGCACGCCCCGCACGATGAAGTCCGTATAGCGGAGCACGACGAACAGCAGCGACGTCCAGGCCATGAATCTGGCCATGTCACCCAGTACGGGGATGTCCAGAGGACGCCGCCAGGAAAGGCTCGCGGACATCAGGATGAAGATCAGCGCCGCGAAACCGCAGATCACCGCCTGGATCAGAAAAAAGGTCGGCAACATCTGGGTCTGCCACAAGGGATGAACCTTGTGTCCGGCCAGGACCATGAGCGATCCGAGCGACGACTGATGCATCGCCGGCAGCAGGAGCGCGCCGCCGATGACGAACGGATACACCTTCGCCATCGCCCGTTTCAGTCCCTCGATCTGCCGACGCCTGCGAGGACTGGCTTCAATGGCCATCCGCTCGAGCACCAGCGGCAGACTCTCGAAGGTCAGGAAAAACACCACGTACACCGTCATGCATAGAGCGACCTCGAAGAGGGCCGATTGCAGGTTCCAGTTCCACGGGAGCAGCAGGTGGTACATGTTCCATGGACGCCCCACGTCAATGGCCAGAGCCGTCATGCCGGTGGCGTAGAAGAGGATGCTCGACGACACCGCCGCGCGCATGACCGGGTGGAGCTGTTTCTGGCCGAAGACATACGTGAACAGGCCCACAGCCAGCCCGGCCGAGCCGAGCGCAGTGAGGGTCATGACATTGAAGGTCTTCCAGACCCCCCATGCATAGTCGTCAGTCATCCCGGTGAACCACAGACCGGTGAACAGCCGGGCGACGGAAAGAGTGATCCCGATCGCGGCCAGGCTGCTCCAGAAGATGAAGGGAGCCGTCAGCAACCGGAAGTTGTACAGGGGGACATCGCGCTGCCACTGCGGTGTGGGCGCGGTCGCGGTCCGAAGTTCGCTGACGCTCATGGCTGGTGCGGCCGGCCGGACTCTTTCTCGTCCTGGTGGGCCTCCTCCTGCATGACTTTGTACCGGCGGCGAATGGCAGCCACGAGCACCGCATACAATGCGGTGGGGATGACCATCCCTTTATAGAGGACGTTGCGAACCTTACTGCCTTCGTAGGCTCGGGAGGTCTTGCCCACGTCGGGCAGACCGAGCCTCTCGAACGGGAGATGAGAGAGATAGAGCACCTGAGTTCCTCCGAGATCCCCTTCGCCGTAGACGCGGTCCTGGTAGTACTTTCCAGGACTCGCGGCGATGCGGCGCTTCGCCTCTGCGAGCAGATCGGCCCTCTTGCCGAAGATGACTGCGTGGGTCGGGCAGACGTCGGTGCAGGCAGGCTGCTCACCCTTCTCCAGGCGGAAGTTGCAGAACTCGCACTTCACAATCTTCGGATTGGACTTCGTCCACTCGAATCGCGGGACGTCGAAGGGACAGGAAATCTCACAATAGCGGCATCCGATACAACGGGATGGCTCCCATTCCACGATCCCGTACTTTGTCTTCGTCAAGGCTTTGAACGGACAGCCGGAGACGCAGGCCGGATCGAGGCAGTGCATGCACTGCTTCTTCACGAACGAGGTTGTGTCTCCGTCCCTGGCCAGCAGGATGATGTTCTTCGTTTGAGCGTTCAGATCGGTGGGCATCTGCCACAAGCCGCCGCCCAGAACGGTGTCCGGAATCAGGCCATTGGCCGTCGTACACGCGGCCACACACGCCTTACAGCCGATGCAGATCGTGGCGTCGTACAGCATGGCGATGGCATCCGGTGCCGCCTGGGGATGGGCAGGCGACGCCAGGGCCGGGCCGGCGGATACCGCGGTGGCGGCGACGGCAAGCGAGCCCGTGCCCAGAGACCACAGCAGGTCGCGCCGGGAGACAGTCACTGGCCCGCTCCATCGTCACTGCCCGCGTCCGGAAGCGACTCCTCTGTGGGCTTGTCCGAGAACTTCCTGGCCGCGACGTATCCAGCACCGAGCAGGATGCCGCCCGCGACTCCGGCTACACCCGTCGCGGCTGCCTGAACCACACCCTGCGTGCTCTCCACCGCGGGGTACGTAGAAGGAGGTGTGGCGTTCGAGATCGGAACGGTCTGGTACGCGGGGATCGTGTAGCCGACGAATTGCTCGGTGCAGCCGAAGCACGGCGCGCCAATGCCGATCGGCCAGGCATCGACCACTTCATTGAAATGCCGCGTCGAGCAGGACGCATGCGTCACCGGGCCTTTGCAGCCCAGGCGGTAAAGGCAGTAGCCGTTTCGGTGTCCCACGTCGCCGAACTGGCGCGCAAACCGGCCGGCATCGAAGTGAGCACGCCTGGGGCAGTGCTCGTGAATGACGCGGTCATAGGCGAACTTCGGCCGCTTCTTCGCATCGAGCTCCGGCAGCGTTCCAGTCGAGGCGTACTGCAGAATCGTACCGAGGAGAATGTAGGGGTTGGGCGGACAGCCGGGGATGTTCACGATCGGCTTGTCCTTGATGATCTGATCCACGCCTACTGCACCCGTGGGGTTGGGACCCGCGGAAGGAATGCCACCCCATGCGGCACAGGAACCGATGGAAACGATCGCCGCTGCGCGGCTGGCGATCCCGCGCAGATAGTCGGTCCCCCATTTTCCCGCGAGTTTGAGGTAGATGCCGTTGTCTTTGGTGGGGATCGACCCTTCCACGACGAGGATGAACTTCCCGTCGTTCGCATCCATCGCATCCTGCAACGCCAGTTCGGCGTCGTGACCCGAGGCGGCCATGATCGTCTCGTGATAGTCCAGCGAGATCACATCGAAGATCAGAGTGGCCAGATCCGGCTGCGAAGGCCGGAGCAGCGTCTCGGAACAACCGGTGCAATCCTGCATGTGCAGCCAGATCACCGAGGGTTTCCGCGATCTGCTGATCACTCCCGCCACCGCCTCGGGGGTCATGAAGTCTGTAATGGCCAGCCCGAACGGCGCCGCGACCATCAGCTTGCTGCAGAACGTGACGAAGTCACGCCGGCTCACGCCGGATGCCTTCAGAGACTCGCCGATGGTTTGAGCTCGATGTTTTCTCTGCATGCGTCGCTCCTGGCGGACACAGTACGAAGGACGCTCGCCACACACCGCGGCATGGGTCACCAGGCGAAGCGCAGCCACGTCACGGAAGCGATGTGACAACCGTCACATGCATGCGTGATTCGGTATGCCGCCCGTTTCATACTGGCAGCGTTTGTAGAGGAGATTCTCACCTACATCTCAGTAGTGCAAACTGCTTTCGTCAGCGGCGCCGGCGAGTTATCTCCTATTTACTGGCTGTCGCATTGCAGGGCCGTCGACCGGGTAAGCAATCCCTTTCTGAAACCTATTCGTCAGCGAATAGAAAGCGAGACAAATTGTCCAAGTTCCTGGTGTCATTCATTTCTGTGTTGCTGGTCGTCAGTGCAGGCGGAAACGCGAGCGCAAACGACCGCTTCAGCTTCGCCCGCGGCATCGGCCCGTCCCCCGTGGATCTCGGATCGGCCGGCACGTTCACGATTCTGAGCAAGACTGGCATCACCGACGTGTATGCGTCCGCCATCGTCGGGAATGTCGGAACGAGCCCGATCACCGGCGCTGCGCTGCTGCTCACGTGTGGCGAGGTGACCGGTACGATTTACACTGTCGACGCAGCGGGCCCTCTCCCCTGCTCCGTCAATGACGCGACCTCACTGACACTCGCCGTTGGCGACATGGGCTTCGCGTACGACGACGCTGCGGGACGGCTTTCCCCTGATTTTACGGAACTGGGTGCCGGTGAGATCGGCGGGCTGACCCTCGCTCCCGGGCTTTACAAATGGGGCACTGGCCTTCTGATCACAACGGACGTGACCCTTTCAGGCGGCCCGGATGATGTCTGGATTTTCCAGGTGGCAGGAACGCTGAATCAGGGGAACGCCACGCGGGTGACTCTGGCCGGAGGCGCACTGCCCAAGAACATCTTCTGGCAGGTCGCTGGGGCCGTGACCATCGGAACCACAGCGCACTTTGAAGGTGTCCTGCTGGCGAAGACCCTCATCGCCGTGAACACCGGCGCATCCGTGAACGGCAGACTTCTGGCACAGACAGCGGTCACTCTGCAGATGAACGCGGTGACCCAGCCCGCGCCCTAGGCCGGCACGGGCTAGGCGGTGGCCGCTGGAGGCGGCCCGTAGGGTAGCCGGTGGTGCGCGCGAAGCGAGCGACCACCGGCCCCTACAAACCGTGATGATGTCGACCCCGGCAGGGGTCGCGGAGGAGCTGGCGATCCGCCTGTGGCCCTTTCTGCGTTGGTAGCTCGCCGCGCGAGATTTACGTCACAGCTCGCGGCCTGACTTCAGTGGCAGGCCCGCAAGCTTCCAGGCATCGAAACCGCCGGTGAGCGCAGCCGCTTCGATCCCGCCGGCCCTCAGCATCAGCGCCGCACGGGCGCTCGTCTCCTCGGCGGGTCACGTGCAATAGGTGATGATTCTCTTGCCGCGACGCAGATACGGAATCTCGGACTCGATGTACGACAGCGGAATGTGCAGTGCGCCGGGAATGTGTGCGGCGAGGTACGCTTCAGCGTCGCGTACATCCAGAATCAGCACTTCGCCGCGGCCGGCCAGCCGGGAGAGCTCGGCCGGTGAAACGCGATGCGTACTCTCCCCCGCCAGGCTGATCGTGGAGGCTGGCGGCGCGATCCCGGCAATCGGTTGGGCCGGGGCGGGCCGGATCGCCAATCCAATGACCAATGCAATGGCGACGGCC
Organism: Acidobacteriota bacterium; assembly: GCA_031388865.1. Classification (GTDB taxonomy): domain Bacteria; phylum Acidobacteriota; class Thermoanaerobaculia; order Gp7-AA8; family Gp7-AA8; genus QHVT01. The sequence goes on from JANMSA010001114.1 coordinate 6,263, forward strand.
GCGACTACGAACCCGATCACTCTCTTTCTCATCCGATTCCCCCTGTGGCCGTGATTCGTGGGCCCGCTCATCGTGTAGTGACTCATCGGTTCGAGTCACTACACGAGGATGTGTCCGCGCACATCAGATGCCGAGCCGCGCCGAGCGAAGGTGCGCTTTGTCACATCGGCATGTGGCACCGCGCATCGCCCACGCCCGGCTGCGGGCACGACACTGATGCCTGCGATGCGGACGATCCCACGATACGGTTTCGACCTCTTTGAGAACTGTCTCGCGTGCACGTGGAGGAGCAGCAGTTTCTTCTGTGAGCTGCCGTCCTCGTCGCTGCAGGCCTTCGACGACCTCACGTTCACGAACATCTACCCGAAGGGCGCCGTCCTCATGTCGGAAGGAGAGGCACCCCGCGGCATTTTCCAGTTATGTCACGGGTCGGTGAAACTGAGCATTTCCTCCGAAGATGGCAAGACCCTCATCACGCGCATCGCTGCGCAGGGTGAAGCCCTCGGAATGAGCGCTACCATTTCAGGAAATCCCAGCAAGGTGACGGCGGAAACGCTGGCCCCCTCCCAAGTGAACTTCGTCCGGCGGGACGACTTCCTCAGACTGCTGAGCAGCTCGACCTTCGCGGCTGCGAACGCGCTTCGCCAACTCGCGGGTGAATGTGAGGCCGGTACGGATCGCGTCAGAACCATGGAGCTTTCCCAGTCCGCCGCCGCCAAGCTGGCCAATCTGCTGTTGTCGTGGTGCGCCGACCGCGGCATGACGACAGACGGCGGGATCCGCATGCAGGTGCTCATGACCCACGACGACATTTCTCACCTCATCAACACATCCCGCGAGACGGTCACCAGGCTGCTCCGTGATCTCCGTGACGAACGAGTGATCTCGGTCAGAGGATCGAACCTCACCATTCACGACAAGCCATGGCTCGAAGCGCTCGTCGCTCCCTGATTCCGGTAGTCGCGCTTCGCGCTTCATCAGCGGTCCTGCGCCCCTGCCGGGGCATGAAGGATGGGGCACCCGTCGACCGTTCCGGTGTATCGAGCTACGCTCAACCACCGGCGATTCGCGCCACGCCTCCGGCGAGCCGCGTGGCGGATGACGAAATCTCCGTCGATGGTCCGGCGCCCCTGCCGGGGCGCGAGTGATGGGGGAAACCGTCGACCGGTGGTACACGCGCTTCGCGCTTCAACCACCGGCTATTCGCCATCACGCCTCCAGCGTGGCAAGGCGCGCCTTCCGTGTGTGGAGCGCGCCGTCGGTGTTGAGCGTTTTACGGTCCACCGGGGCGCGTTCAGGAATGAACCGATGGTTGAGTGCGTAGCGCCATACCACGCGCTTGCACGCCGGAGGGCGTGGCGCGAATCGCCGTGGTTGAGCGCGTAGCGGATACCACGCGCTTGCACGCCGGAGGCGTGGCGGCGAATCGCCGGTGGTTGAGCGCGTAGCGCTCTACCACCGGAACATGCGTTTGGTTTGTTTTGCGCCCCGGCAGGGGCGCGGGACCCTACAGGTGGCTCGCGGTCGAGCCGCTAGCTCCCGGCGTTTCGCGGAACTCCTGCGGCTCCTGTCGGCGGGTGGCCTGGAGGGAGCTGGGCGGGCTGCGCTGCGTCGCGCGCATTCGTCGCGATATGAGCCTTGATCTGCTGCCGTACCTGATCGAGCATCGCCTTCTCGGCAGGGAACTCTTTCAATGCTGCAGCGATGGTCTTTTCTCCGTCACCGATGCGATTGTGCTGCGCATAGACCCACGCCAGTGCCACCCGCGCATCCAGATTTTTCGGATCACTTCGAGCAGCGCGCAGCAGCATCTTCACGGCCAGTTCGGAATCCCCCATTGCGGAACGAACCACGGCCTGAAGCGTCAGCGCGCGGCTGTCCTCCGGACTCTGATCCAGCACGACTTTCGTCTCCTCGAACACGGCCATGAGGTTGTCCCGCTGGAGCTGCGCCTGAGCCAGGTCATTTCGGAGCTGTAGATCCTGCGGGGCGCGCTGGATCCTCGCCTGCAGATCCTGAATGGTCGTATCGGGCGGCTGCGGCGAAGGTTGCTCGGCGGCCATTGGAGCAACTGGCACAGTGACTTCATTCCGCTCCGCCGACTGTCCCATGACGAAGAATCCGAGGGCTCCGAGGACTGCGAACGTCGTCGCTCCCCATGCGAAGCCCTTCAATGCCGGGAAACCGTTTGGAACCGGGCTCGTTGAAGCAGTCGGCACGCCACTTCTCGGAGAGAGTGGCGAGCCTTCGTCGAGCTTCCGAAGGATCGCGGCGGTTTCTCCCTCGATCCGCAGACGCTCTTCCTGCGCAAGCGCAGGATCGCGCAGTTGCTCCACGAGCGCGTCACGCCTCGCCTCCAGGTCGGTCAGCAGCGGATCCGCATCCGCACCGCGCGTCCGCACGTTTCTTTTCCTGTTGTAGTAAAGGAAGAGGAACCCCACAACCAGTCCCGCGGCCAGGATGACCGCTGCCGTGAGCCAATCCGTTTGAGCGTTCATTGTTTGTCTCCCCCGACGAGGTCGCGCACGCGCGCGAGGTAGGGATCTGACGTCGTTGGCAAAGGCTGCGGGTTGATGACCGGAACCGGCCGGCGCCCAAGCTTTCTGAGAGTGAGAAACACGACCGCGACCCCGACGAGCAGTCCGAGGACCGGCAGGAGCCAGACTACGGAGGTGAACCCTTGAAACTTCGGACGAAGCAGCACGAACTGTCCGTAGGCGAGCTCGAAGTACTGGAGGATCTGCGCTTCCGTGTAGCCGCGGGCCAGGAGCTCGTTCACCTGTGCCTTCATGTTGACGGCCATCTCGGCCTTCGAGTCGGCTACCGCCATCCCCTGGCACACCGGGCACCGCAGAAGCCCCGCCACTTCCTCGGTCCGCTGAGTGAGCTGCACGCTCGAGAGCGGCGACCCCTTCGGCTGTCCAACGAAATTCGCGGCGTCCGGCACCTTCAACTGCAGCATCAGCAAGAGCACGATCATCATCAGCGCACGACCTTCCGCAGTTCTTCCTGCAGATCTCCATCCGACAGCGGGCCACTGTGCTTCGCCACGATCACTCCGTTCGCATCGAGGAAGAACGTTTCGGGGACTCCGCCGACGCCGTACGCGATGGCAGTCTTCCCCTTGTCATCGACCACCGTCGGATAGCCCGAACCACGCTGTTGGAGGAAGCCGAGAATCTTCTCCTCCGAGTCCTGAAATACGACGCCGACGAACTGCACATCGGGCCGGCTGCGCGCGCTCGCGACGAGCAGGGGATGTTCTTCCCAACAAGGCCCACACCACGTCGCCCAGAAGTTGATGACCAGCGGTCTGCCTTTGAGCTGTGCGATGTCGATCGTGCGTCCTGTACCGACCTCCCGCAGCGCGAATGTTGGCGCGGCCCTGCCTACCAGCGGCGAGCGGATCGCGTTCGGATTCTTTCCCAGCCCGAGAAACAGGATCCCGACCAACACGGCGGCGATGACGACTCCGACCAGGAGAACCGCGCGGTTCATACCGCCTCCGGTGTGGTCCCGACCGGCAGTAAGACACTGGCATCGCTCATCGCGACGGCAGTGCGGGGCCGCGCAGGGATGAGACCAAACAAGGCGCCCAGACCCATCAGGATCACGGCGATCCAGATCCAGACGATCAGTGGAGTGACAAACATCGTAATGCTCGCCGACTGCGCGGCCGAATCGATGTTGCTCAGGGAGATGTAGAGATCGCGAACAGCAGTGGAATGAACGTCGGGGGTTCCGATCGGTTCCCGCATGCCTTCGTACTGATTCATGCGTGGCTCGAGTACGGTCACGGTCTTGCCGTTTCGCACCAGGGAGAACCGCCCACCGATCGAACTGCGATGAGCCTCCTGCTGCTGAGTGACGCCAAGGAAAGTCACGTCATAACCCGATACCTGCTGGGTTTGTCCAACCGTGAAGTGCAGTTCGGAGGTCTCGCGCATCGAGCTGCTCACCGCCACGGCGATGAGCACGATCACCATGGACGCGTGCACGATGTAGGACGCAAAACGCCTCCGGCCGCGATTGAGCTGGCCATCCACGAAAGCCCCGAAGGCTGGCTCGCCCGCCTTGATGCGCTGCCGCATCGGCAGAAACATCTGGGCCATGGTCACCCATGCCGCATAGCCGCCGAAGGCGAGCGTGACCAGTGTCCAGCCACCGCGGACCCCGAAGAGGAGACCGGCCAGCACAAACACGACCCCGCCGGCGAGAGGCGGCAACAGAGCCTGCCGGAGTTGCTGCCTCGTAGCGCGGCCCCAGGGCAGCGCCGGGCCGATTCCCAGGATGAACAGCAGTGCTGCACCGATGGGCACGACCATGGCGTCGAAGTAGGGACGGCCGACGCTCATCTGCTTTCCGGTCACCGCCTCCGTAATGAGCGGGAAGACAGTCCCGATGAGAACGGTGAAGGTCAACAGGACAAAGAGCAGATTGTTGATGAGGAACATCGTCTCGCGGCTGGCGGTCGCTTCGATCCGTCCCTCGCTCTCGAGGGCGTCAATGCGGAAGGCGAGCAGCGCGATCGTGAACAGCAGCGCCGCAGCAAGAAAGACGAGGAGAGTCGGACCGATGGCGCTCTGCGTAAATGAGTGTACAGAATTGAATACGCCGGACCTGGTCATGAAGGTACCGAGGAGGACCAATAGAAAGGTGGCCTGAATGAGGGTGATGGTCCAGCCCTTCAGAATTCCGCGACGCTCGACGACCATGAGCGAGTGGAGCGCGGCAGTCGCCGTGAGCCATGGAAGCAGCGACGCGTTCTCCACCGGGTCCCACGCCCAGTAGCCTCCCCACCCGAGCACTTCATACGCCCACCAGCCGCCGAGCATGATGGCGATGGTCTGGAAGATCCACGGCAGCATCAGCGACTCGCGTAAGGGCTTGAGGATGCCCGGTCCCATGCGCCCCTTGATCAATGCCGCGCAGGCAAAGCCGAAAGGGATGGTCATCCCGACGTATCCGAGATAGAGAAATGGCGGATGCACCGCCATCAGTACATGGTTCTGCAGAAGTGGATTCGGGCCGGGACCGTCGAGTGCCGGATTCAGAATGGTGACGAACGGATTCGCCGGACCTGCCAGTAGAAAGCTGAAGAACGCCGCGCAGCTCAGCCAGACACCAATGGCATCAGGTTGATACTCCACATACCGGTCGCGCGTGAAGAACGTCGCCAGAGCGATGTAGGAGCCCAGCACGCATCCCCAGAACAGAATCGATCCTTCCAGCGATGACCAGAGGCTGACGATGGTGACCCACACGGGGACCGCCCTCGAGCCGACCTGGGCAACGTAGCCGACCGAGAAGTCGTGCGTCAGAAGCGCGTACTCCATCAGGAGCGTCGCACCGATGATGAGAGCAGCGTAGAGATAAGCGAAACGACGCGCCCATTTCAGCCCGTCCATCGAACGGGTGCGGCCCGCGGCAAAGCCAAGCAACGCGCCGGCAGCCGCGGAGAGAAGTGAGCCCAGAATCAGGATGCGTCCCAGCGTGGCCATCAGATGTTCCCCTCTTCAGCAGACCTGAGCATCTTCTCGAGCTCTTTGCGGTCCACTGGATGACCCGCTTTCGGAGCCTCGTACTCATTGTTGTGAGAGACCATCAGGCGATTGGATTGAAAGTAGCCGCCCTGCACCATCGTCCCCTCGACAACCACGCCGATGTTCTCGCGGAACATCTGGGGAGGAACGGTCATCGTCTTGACGTGGACCGACTGCACGCCGTCATTGACGTCAAACTCCACACTGGAGCCGCCGGTCTTGCGGAGCGATCCCGGCGAAACCATTCCCCCGAGACGGATCGTGGCACCGTAGGCCTTGGTACCGTTGGCCTGCAGATCGGTCGGTGTCCAGTAGTAGACGAGGTTCTCGTTGATCCCGCTTGCCGCGAGGACCGCGAACGCGATTCCTGCCACCAGAAACGCCCCGAGCATGAACCACCGCGTCTTGCGACGCAAAGCGGCACTTGCGGTTGCTTCGACAATGGGTTCGTTCATGCTGCTCATCGTGAGCTACCTCCCTTCGCCGCACGGCGGTGCGCCTCACGCAGTCCGGTGATCACCATCACTCCATAGGCCAAAAACGCGAGACCAGTCAGGGCGTACGCCGCCCACACGAATTCCCAACCTCCAACGACGATCCCGTTCATGCGAGCTCTCCTGCTTCCTCGAGGATGAAAGAGGGTGGCGCGGCCAGTTCCTCGCGCAACCGGTAAGAGGCGATCCGCGACCGCAAGGCGATGAACGCGATCATGATCAGAAGAACGCCAACCGCATTCACCCGCAGAGGCAGGTGGAACTGGGAGGACACGGTATTGATGGTGGACTGCTGCTGGTGCAGCGAGTTCCACCACTTCACTGAGAAGTACACGATAGGCAGGTCGACGGCCGCAATGATCGTCGCCACCGAGGACCAGATGGCGCGGCGCACGGGGTCATCGACGAACTTCCGGAGCGCGAGAATGCCGAGGAACGCAAAGAGCAGCACGGCGGTCGACGTCAGGCGTGGATCCCAATCCCACCAGACACCCCAGGTGGGCTTCGCCCAGATCGCCCCCTGACAGCAGAGCAGGAAAGCCAGCAGGCTCCCGACTTCGAGCGCCGCCTCCATCCTCGCGTCCCACTTCAGGTCGTTCCGTAGAAGAAACGTGATCGCGCAACCGAGCGAGAACAGCACCACCAGCATCCAGGTCCACGCGGTGGGAACGTGGACGTACATGATGCGTTGAACGTCTCCCATGTAGCGCTCCGCCGGCACGACGAACAGGCCCAGCCATGAGCCGGTGAGCAGCAGGAGAACGCCCAGCGTCAACAGGAAGTACGGGGTTCGGTGGGTGGGGACTTCAGGCGCTTCCATAGAGTCTCCTCAATTCGTTGACTGACTTGTCGCCTATTCGACTATTGCTTTGTCGCCTATTCGTCGACGACACGCGCATACAAGAGCCCACAAAGGGACCAATAGATGAGATCGAAGGCCAGCAGGAGCACCAGCCAGGGCTTGAGCTCGCCCATCGGGTCGCCGAGAACGACCAGCGTCGTCGCCTTGACGGACGCCAGCAATGCCGGGACGATCAGCGGGAACAGCAGCAGCGGCAGGAGCGTCTGCTTCGCCTGGAGTTGCGCCGTCATCGCCGCATAGAGCGTCCCGGGGGCAGAGAGACCCGCTGCGCCCAGAACGATCACGAGCAGCAGCAGGGGCAATCGGATCGTTCCGGCGTCATAAAGCACGACCATGACCGGGACCAGTGCAATGCCCAGAATCGTCAGCTGCAGCCAGTTCGCAATTGCTTTGGCGTAGTACAGAGCTCGCGCATCGGACGGCAGGAGCAGCAGGCCCTCCAGAGCTCTGTTCTCCATCTCTCCATGAAAGCTCTCCGCAAGCGTGAGCGTGGACGAGAGGAGCAGGCCGAGCCAGAGGAAGCCCCCCGAGAAAGTCCGTAACGCGATCGCATTCGGCCCGATGGCAAAACTGAAGAGCAGGAGCGCCGCCGCACCGAAGACGAACACCGCCATGAACTGACCACGCGTGCGCCACTGGAGCAGCAGCTCCTTCCGCAACGCCGCCATGAGCGGGGTTGGCGGCCGGCGGTCGAGCGCCGGTTCGATCGTGACGAGCGCAGGGAGCGGCTCCGCCGCCAGGCCACGCGAATCCGGCAAGCGAGTCCTCATAGCAATTCCTCCCGGACGAGGGCCTGCGCAGCGGGCCCTTGCCACGTCAAGAGGCCTTGATCGAGAATCACCGCGAGGTCGGAGAGCCTGGCTGCCCGTTCCCATTGATGCGTGGCCATGACCACGGTCGCGCCGCCTCGCTTGAGCTCATCAATGCAGGCGTCCACAAAGTCGAAGCCCGGCGGATCGAGGGCGCCGTAGGGTTCGTCGAGCAGCGCGACCCGCGGCACCTGCAGAAGCATTCGCGCGAGCGCGAGCCGCTTGCGCATGCCGGCCGAGAACGTGGAAACGATATCTCCACTTCGGGAACCGAGGCCAACCTGCTCGAGCAGCGAAGGGATGCGACTCCGGGAAGTGCGCAGATGGTCTGCGACGACCGCGAGATTCTCGCGAGCGGTGAGGGATTCATAGAGGTAGTTCTGGTGCCCGAGGAAGGCGGTCATCTTGCGGACGTCTTCCCGTTGACGGACGACGTCGAAGCCTCCGATGGTCGCGGTACCGCGATCAGGACGGATGGCCGTAGCCAGGATGCGCAGCAGCGTCGACTTCCCCGCGCCATTTCGCCCGGCCAGCATGACCACCGTAGCGGGAGCCACCTGCAGGGTGACTCCGCCGAGCGCCCACCGCGGACCATAGCGACGGGCCGTTCCCTTCAGATCAATCGTGACGTCGTGCATGGCCTGCGCAGTGTCGCTCCACCGGGTTCCGTGACACGGCTGCACGGCGCACCATGCCAGGTGACCGCCATCACCTCGGGATCGCCCCGGTGGTACCGCGCGGGTGGGGCGGCTGGTGTCGAGAATCTGCGCGGCTCGAGGGTAAGTGCCGTCCTTCTTGGGCTCTCGATGCAGGTCCTATTCGAGAGCCTTCTCCCCCGGCGGGGGGAGAAGGTGCCGAAGGCGGATGAGGGGGATCCCTTCCGGCAGGATCGTCTCAGGGAACAGGGCCCACAAAGAAACGCCGGACTCCCGCAATCTGGCGACGGAGCTCGAGGCGGAAATCCGGATGCGCAATGGAGATGAGCGCGTCGGCGCGTTGCCGCAGCGACATGCCCCAGAGGTCGACCGCGCCGTACTCGGTGACGACCCAATGGACATGACCGCGGGTCGTGACCACTCCCGCTCCCTCGCGAATGGACGCCACAATCCGGGAGATGGTGCCGTTCGCCGCAGTCGAGGGAAGCGCGATGATCGGAACGCCCCCGGGCGACAGCGCGGCTCCTCGGATGAAGTCCATCTGACCTCCGATTCCGCTGTACATCCGGAAACCGATGGAGTCTGCGACCACCTGCCCGCTGAGGTCCACCTCCAGCGCTGAGTTCACCGCGACGACGTTCTCATTCCTGCGAATGACCGCGGTATCGTTGGTGTGATCGGCCCCGTAAAACTCCACAAACGGGTTGCCGTCGATGAATTGATAGAGCCGCTCGGACCCCACTGCGAAGCTGGTCGTGATCCGCCCCGGGTGGACTTTCTTGCGCCGGTTCGTGATGACGCCCGCTTCCACCAGATCGACTACCCGGTCGGAGAACATCTCGGAGTGCACTCCCAGATCGCGCTTGTCGAAGAGGCGCGAGAGAACGGCGTCGGGGATTGCCCCGATGCCCATCTGCAGAGTGGCCCCGTCCGGAACCAGCGGTGCGATATGGTCCCCGATGGCTCCCTCGGCCGGCGAAGCGACCTGAGAAGGGTGCGATGGCAGCGGCCGGTTGGTGTGGATGAAGGCCGCGACCGAGCTGAGCGGAACGAGCGTGTTCCCGTGAGTGCGCGGCATCTGCTCGTTGATCTCCGCGATGAGCACTCTCGCTGTACGAGCAGCGGCAACCGCAACGTCCGCCGACACGCCAAGCGTGCAGTAGCCATGTTTGTCCGGCGGAGAAAGCTGCAGGAATGCTGCATCGAGCGGAAGGCGCCCGGACGAAAACAGGAGGGGAATGTCGGACAGAAAAACGGGGACGGCATCAGCGCGTCCTTCATTGACTGCATCTCGGAGTGAAGCGCCCGTAAAGAGGGATGTCGGAAAGAATCGTCCCTGATGCCCGGGCGCGGCGATGGCCACCTCACCTTCGAGGTGCAGATGGTACGTCGTGACGTTCTCGACATCGGTTCGGGCGGCGAGAGCGTCGATGAGTGGCGTGGGCGTGGCAGCCATTCCGTGGATGAATACGCGCATCCCACTGGAGACGTGCCCGACCGCCTCCGCTGCGCTGACTGCCCGCTGCTTCCATTTCATCGTCATCTCGCTCGTCCAGATGTTGCCCAGGGCTCACCGCGCTGTGGAACCTCTATAACACTCGCCGCCAGGTCCCGCGTCACGCTGCCTTGTGACGGAGGTCATGACGTGTGACCACGAGCACCTGTTCAATGACACCCATGCTCAAACCCGTGGAGCTCGAGATCGAGCTTTTCTGCCGTGGAATGCTCCTCGATCCCTCATGCCACACGGAAGAAGACGGGCGGCGCATCAGCCGGACACGCGCGGGACTGGGCTCCGGCCTGGAGATCGTCATTCCAGGCGCACCCAAGCCGATCTGGGCGAATGTACCAGTCGTCGAGGCATTCGCGCAGCGCTCGCCGTTCACGCTGCACCAACGGGGCCCGCGATACTTCGTGGTCGACGCCCGCGGCGCCGCGGAGTACGAGGTGACCATTCCACCAGAACCGGCGTGGTACTCGAAGCACACGAGCAGAGGCACGCCGATGAATCGCGTCGGCGTGATGCAGGGGAACTACCTCGCCATCTATGTTTCCAACCGTTGCCTGTACTGGACCTGGTCCCCGTCCGTGGCCTGCAAGTTCTGCACGACCGGAAAGAATGTCGGCACGTCCGAAGAGTCACGCAAACATCTGACGGACGTGATTGAGGTGGCTCAGGCGGCCCGCGATGAATCCGAATGCCTCTTCACTCACTTCAACACCGGCTATCACTACGAAGACCGTCCGGACCGCGAGGTCATCCACGGTCTGCGGCAGTGCGAGCCATTTGTCCGCGCGGTGCGCACGAGCGTAGGCGGCTTCATTGGCGTGCAGGCCGTTCCTGTTCCGAAGGCCTCCTTTCACGAGTACGACGATCTGATCGCGGCTGGAACGGATCACTTCTCGTTCTGCTATGAGTTCGAAGACCCGGAGGTGTTCGCGGCGCTCTGTCCCGGCAAAGCGGCAACTGTCGGACAGCATGCCTTCTTCGAGGCGATGGAGTACACGGCCGGAAAGCTTGGTCGCGGTCGCGTATCGGGCGAGATCATTGCCGGAGTCGAACCGATCGCGGCGACGAAACGGGGAATCGATCGGATCGTGAACGCCGGCGCGTTCCCCACCGTCTGCATCTTCCGACCCACCGAGGGCAGCGAGATGGAGGGGGTAGAGCCACCGAACCCCGAGGAGATGAACGAAGTCTTCGCCTATCTGCATCAGAGCTGCCGGCGCGCCGGTCTCCCGGTCGGCATTCTGCCCATCGAAGTCTCGCTCGTCGTGCAACCGGAGGAGGCCGCCGGACTCGTCGAGCCCACTTTCGCCGACAACGTCTTCGCCCTGAAAAACCGCGCCCTCCGCCAGCTCGCCCGCCCCTACATCGCCTGGAAACGCCGGCCGCGCATGATCTCCGTCTGAAGCCAGTTCGAGGAGCCAC
>JANMSA010001127.1:0-5679 GCA_031388865.1 Acidobacteriota bacterium
GATGCGGTCGTTTTGCGTTCCGCATAAATTCGTGACCGAGGTTCCACCCGCCCTCACACCGGGATCGATTCGACATTCTATCGTCAAAGAAACGTGAATGATTTACCTCGACAATAACGCCACTACCCGCGTCGACGACGAAGTGGTTGCGGCGATGACTCCGTATTATCGCGAGCTTTACGGCAATGCCCACGCCGTCCACTCTCTCGGCCGCCGCTCCCACGATGCCGTCGAAGACGCCCGGATCGAGCTCTCGCTCCTCCTGGGATGCCATGCGTCCGAAGTGATCTTCACGAGTTGCGGGACGGAGGGCAATGCCATCGTGCTGCGAGGTCTCATGGACCGCTCGCCCAGGAGGCGCAAAGTCGTCACGACGTCGGTTGAGCACCCATCCGTGCTTTCGCTCCTGCGCGCGCTCGAGAGTGCTGGCGTCCTGAAGGTGACGATCGTGCCTGTGACTTCCGAAGGAGCAATCGATCTCGATCGCATGCGCCTCGAGATCGACGAACACACGTTGCTGGTCTCCGTGATGCTCGCCCAGAACGAGACGGGAGTGCTGCATCCGGTCGCGGAGATCGCTGAGCTCGCGCACGCTCAGGGATCGCTGATGCATGTCGACGCGGTTCAGGGCGCGGGGAAGGTTCCTCTCGACCAGCGCGCGCTCGGCGCCGACTTCATGACGATCTCGGGGCATAAGCTTCATGCGCCCAAAGGCATCGGCGCATTGACGATCCGCCGCGGCCTGACGCTCGCGCCTCTCTGGTACGGCGGTGGTCAGGAGCTCGGCATGCGTTCGGGCACCGAGCCCGTTCCTGCGATCGCGGGATTCGCGACGGCCGCCCGACTGGCGCGTGCAGCGCTCGCCAGCTACGACCGCATCGTTGCACTCCGCGACTCTCTGGAGTCCTCAATTCAGCGGCGCGTCGAAGAAACGTCGATCAACGGCGGCTCGCAACCGCGTCTCGGCAACACGGCGAATATCTCTTTCCACGGCCTTCCGGCGGACGAAATGGTTCGCGCCCTCGATGCCTCGGGCATCTGCACTTCGGCTGGCGCGGCCTGCCACTCGGGCAGCGTGGAGCCAAGCGGCACGATGAAGGCCATGGGCCTGCCGCTACGCGTTGCGATGGGAGCGGTGCGTTTCTCGCTCTCGAGATTCACCACCGCAGCGGAGATCGGACAAACAGTGGAGGCTGTCGCGCAGATCGCTCAGCGGCGGCTCCAGCACCCATGGAAGAGGTCTGGCTCGCACCCGCGGGGGGAGTGATGCTCGGCGCGGACAAGCTCGCGTACCTCATCAGAGCACGATCGTGTAGCCGAGAGTGCTCAGATCCGGCATGCGGTCGAGATAGACCTGTCCGTCAGTGTGATCGATCTCGTGTTGAAAGATGCGGGCGGTGAAGTCCTCCACCTCGAGTTCGAGGGGATCGCCGTCGTGGTCGACGCCGCGCAGCCGGATGCGTTTGTGACGCGGAGTCTCGCCTCCCAGGAAGGGAACGCTGAGACAGCCCTCCCAGTCGGTGAGCGTTTCGGTGCCGATGAGCTCGTACGTCGCGTTGAAGATCGCTCCGACGTTCACCTGCTTCACGCCGCGCCGCTTGGCGACGCGCTCCTGCACCTCGAACACGAAGACGCGCAACGGCAGGTGCACCTGCGGGCCGGCGAGACCGACACCCTCGTATGCGTGCATGGTCTCAACCATGTCGTCGATGAGCGTCCGGAACTTTCCTGCCTTGATGTCCTTGATCTCGATGTCCGAGGCCTTCTGGCGCAGCACGGGATGTCCGAGCCGGGAGACTTTGAGAATTGACATGGAAATCAGTTTATCGCGGCAGGTTGCCGGTCGGCGGTTGCCGGTTGCCGGTTGTCAGTTGTCAGTTGTCAGTTGTCAGTTGTCAGTTGTCCGGGATTCTTGGTGCTTTCGACCGAGGCACATCTCAAAAGCCCAGCGGGCGACCGGCTCGTCACGCTGTCACCGGCCAACCCACAGAATCGCGACGTTTCATCTCGGCTCCTCCCGGACAACTGACAACCGACAACACGGGCACCGCCGGTCAGCTGCGGACTGCTGATCGAGTTTTCATGCGCAGCGCCACGAGCAAAGCCCCAAGCATGAACACCGCTCCACCATAGAACGCGCCGGCCGCGCCCGCGAAGTCGTATAGAAGGCCGGTGAGCAGAGGCCCGACGAAGCGCGCCAGCGAGCCCGCCGACGTGGCCAGGCCGAGGATGCTTCCGCGCTCGCTCTCGGGCGAAACCTGGGTGACCAGCGCCATCAGCGCGGGGTAGCAGAGCCCCTGGCCGACGGCGATGAAGAAAGCCACGAAGTACAGCAGCGGCACACGCCAGATCGACGGGACCAGAACGCATCCGAACGCCAGCGACGCGGCACCGATCACGATGACGCGCTGTTCTCCGAAACGCTTCACGAGGCGGCCGATCAGCCCCCCCTGGATGCCGGCGACGATGACGCCCATGAAGAGAAAGAGGTAGGCCATATCCAGTTGCCTGAAGTCGAAACGGTCGCGCCCATGCAGGGTGACGCTGATCTCCATCCCCGACACGGCGAGCAGCGTGAGGAACAGGCTCCCGAGCAACGACGCCAGCAATCCATTCGCGGCGATCTCGCGCCACAGGCGGCGATCGAACTGCGGCGGGACGCCGGAGCGTGGCACGAGCCCGGGAGGTTTCGATTCGGCGAGGACGCTCAGCGCGATGAGGAACGCAGTGAAGGAAAGCCCTCCTGCGACGAGGCCCGGCAGCAGATTCCCGGCCATTCCGTGACGGGTGCCGACAGTGGCCAGAAGGCCGCTCATCGGTGGCCCGAGGATGAAGCCAAGACCGAACGCTGCGCCGATGAGCCCCATCCCTTTCGCGCGGTTCTCCGGCGAGGTCGAGTCGGCGATATACGCCTGCGCGGTGCCGATGTTCGCGCCTCCGATGCCGGCGATGACCCGCGAGACGAAGAGGACGGTCAGGCTGTGCGAGAACGCGAAAAGAAGGTACCCGGTGGTGCTCGCAACGAGACTGACCAGCAGCACCGGCCGCCGCCCCACACGATCGGACAGCCTCCCCCACACCGGCGCGAAGATGAACTGCATGATGGAGTAGATCCCCACCACCGCTCCGACCGCCAGGCCGCTCGCGCCGTACTCGCGCGCGTAGAACGAAAGGAACGGGATGACCATCCCAAATCCAATCAGATCGATGAACACGGTCAGGAAGAGGACCAGGAGGGAGGCGCGGCGCATGCGTGGGCGGAGTCTACATGGATGCCCGGCCTCGAACGACCCGGCGGGAGATTCCCCACATCACAATCGCGGCAAGCGTGGCCAGGCTGATCCCCGCGCCCGCGACGAACGAGCCGGGAAGATAGTGCAAACGCACCCGATGCTGCCCGCGAGGAACCAGCACCGCCAGGAAGGCAGCGTTCGCGCGATGCAGAGGCGCAGGCCGGCCATCGATCGTTGCCCGCCATCCCTTCCACGCTGTCGAAGAGATCACCACCCATCCTTCGCTCCGCATTGACGCGTCGAAGAGGTACTCGCCCCCCCGGCTGTGCGAGCGAACGGAAATGCTTCCGGAACCGTTCTCACGCACACCGGAAACTTCGGGAGTGTTGATCCAGGCGACGCTGCGAAACTCGCGCGCGTCCAACATCCTCCCCACAACCTCCTCGGGCGACATCGCCGTGAGAGCCACCCTCTGTGGGACGAAGATGCGCTCCACTACGTTTTCGTTCTCCAGAAGGTGCGCGCCGTTCGCCGCAGCAACGACATGCCACCCGGCTGGCACCGGGTACGTGTCCGACTGCACGGCGAAGCGCACGTTGAGGAACGAGAGAAACGGCGCCTGGAGGGACTCGACATGGTTGAACCACACACCGTGCGGGCCGGACCACAGCGGAAACGTATCCCAGTACGGTGCGAACGTCAGCGCCTCATATCCCCGTACATCCTCGAGCCCGTAGAAGATGTTGGTCGATGGAGGAAACGCCGCTTTCATCCCCGCGACGCGGTAGAGGCCGCGCGCAGACTGCAGCGGCTCGAAGACGACCAGAGGCGGATACGCGGCCGCTGCAGGAAACGTGCGAAAGGTGTCACGCTCAGACATCAATCGCTGTGCGTACAGCAACGCGAGCAGCGCCGGCACGAGCCACCGCGAAGGAAGGCGCGCGATCATGACGAAAACCGCAACTCCGAGGAACAGCAGTTCGGCGACCATCCGTCCGCGGCCATAGCCGGGGTCCCCGAGCAGTGCATACCGCGAGAGCCAGAACATGCCGCCGCCAAGGATCAGCAGCACCGCAGCACACATTGCAGCCGCGCGTGCAAACTCGCGACGTTGCACGATGAGATCGACTCCGTACGCTGCGAGGACGACCAGTCCGAGGGCGGCCGAAAACGCAAAGCGAGCGGTGAGGGTGATCTGCATCAGCGGCACCAGCCGCACCGCATTCACCAACGGAGGCCATCCGGCGCCGGCAACGATCCCGAACGCGGTGAGACCCGCGAAAAACCACGTTTCGGGAGACCGCCGGCGCCAGATCGCGTAAAGCGCAAATGCCAGCACCAGACTCCCCACGGCCGCAGTCTCTACGTCGATGTACGACAGCGGCGGCGACAACCAGGGGCGCACGTGCAGGTGCGGGAAGAAGTCCGTCGCTACTCCTGCGAGCACCACCGCGGAGGATTTCGCAGGGAACGGCTTCGCGCTCTTCAGGCGATACTCGACCGACTGCGGAATCGCCTCGACCAGTGGCAGGAGAAAGATCGCGGTCAGCAGCAAAGCCGCGATGCCGCCGCCGGCAGCGGTTCCGATCGCGCGCCAAGATCCCCGGCGGCGGATCAGCTCGAACAGACCGTAAACGCAGCTCATGAGGACACCTGTGAACAAGGACTCCGGATGTCCCGAGAGGATCGTCAGAACGAGCGCAGCGCTCAGGAGCGCTCCCGCGGCGACACCGGGAACGTAGACAACGCGACGCGTCGCGGTCATGAGAAACGGTAGGAACGCCGTCGTGAAGCCCATTGCGGTGTGACAGTAGAGGACGATGCTCGCCGCCAGACCCCAGCCGATCGCAGCGAACAACGAAGGTCCCTCGCCGAGCCCGAGCTCGCGGGCGAAAAGGAACGCGGACACCGCGGCGACGAACAACGCCATGGCAGCGGAATAGGTAAGACTGGCCGCCGCCGGCAGAAGGCAGGCGATCAGAGTAAAGGGCATGTAAGGTGCAGCCTGCCACGACGCGGCGAGCGGTAGTCCGGCGAGGTTGTACGCGTTCCAGAGCGGCCATTCTCCGCGTCTCAGGGATTCCCGCACAGCGAGACGCCAGGGCAGGAACTCCGACGCGACATCCACCACCGCGGCATTGTGCGCAGTGCCGATGCCGTACTCGGATGCAAGCGATGCCAATGGCTCGTCGGTGTACAGATGATCGACCGGTCCGTACACGTCTCCATTGAGAAGCGCCGCGCCCGTCAGGCCCAGGGGCAACACGAGCAGAACAAGGGCCGCGGGCCATGAGATCGCCCGGATATACCGGTGGACCAGCCAGAGCGACAGCACAGCCGTGGCGACGTAAAGGACAAACGGCATCGGGGGTTGGAATCTAGCACGGGGTGCGGGGTTCTCGCGTCTTCCAGCCTTCGAGTCTTCCAGCCTTCGAGTCTTCGAGTC
>JANMSA010001154.1:0-3751 GCA_031388865.1 Acidobacteriota bacterium
CGGGTGACAAGCAATCCCGCTTTGGTGGAGGACAGGCAATCCTGCCTGTCCTGGTGCGAAATGAAAGTTGGAGTGCGGCAGCTGCCGCCGCACTCACCCGGCTGGCATTCTCTCTACTGCGGCGTGACGGTGGTTACCTGCTGTGTCACGTTGTTCGTGATTGCGAGGAACGCCCAGTGCGCGTGTCCCGGAGTCAACGGTTCAATCTCGACCCGCAGGCGCTCGCCGGGGCGCGTGGTTGCTACTGACGCGAGAAAGTTGCGCTCAGCGTAACCAAGATCAAATTTTGGATTCGGCCTGATCAGAGTGCCAAGTGTCAGAGTTTCCTCGAATACCAGCCGGTCGGCTTCATACGGGCCGCTCGGTTCTGCATTCCATTCCTGCGGCTCATACGCCCAGGGTCGCACGTGAACCAACGACGGGTTCAAGCGGTTAGGCTGAAAGTCGTAAATCCGCAGGTGATGACGGAAGTGTTGCTCCACAGGAACATCAAGGAGTTGGAGAGTTCCGCTGGTGGCGTCGCGTTCGCGCACGACAGGGATCTCCACACCCCAATTCTCGGCCTGCCGTGACAGATCCCGCACTCGAAGGTTGTACCGGACCGCTGGCGACCTGGCCTCATCGACAATCAGGAGAGCGGCCGGGTTGGCAGCTCCGAGAGTCGGAGCCAGCGTCTTATCGGCAGGGATTCCCGTTGGAGTGCAAATACTGCATCGCACCTGCAAGCCCTGAACAAAGGTGATCGGCGCGAAGGGAGTCGACGACGATGAGGATTACGCTGCGCTGCCGCTCAGCCGCTCGCAACGGGGCGGCGAACAAAATGAACGCCACGGCGACCGTGGCAAGAAGGCGTCGCACCGTGTGGCGATTGTATCCGTTGCGGCTTCGATCAGAGCGATCATGATCAGGTCCATCAGGCTTCCCGCCCGCACCATCTGCGCAATCGTGGTGCTACTGCTCGACGAGCTCCACGCGGCGGTTCTGCTTTCTCCCCTCTTCGGAGCGGTTCGTGGCCACCGGTGCGACCGACGCGACGCCGACGCCGCGCACGCGCGCGACGGCTATCCCCTGTTTCGCCGTCAGTTCCCTGACCACCGCTTCTGCGCGTCGCTTCGACAGATCGACGTTGTTCTCGTACGTGCCCGCGTTGTCGGTATGACCGACGACGAAGATCTTGAGGCTGGGATTGTCCTTGAGGAGCCTGGCCACTTCGGCGATTGCAGCAGCCGACTCCGCTTTCAGGTCAGCCTTGGCCGTGTCGAACAGGATGTTGTAGAGCGCCACGTGTCCGGTCGCAGCCAGATCGTTCTTCATCTCGATGGCACTGATCTTCACCATCCCGGTCTGCATCGCTTTCACTTCGACGATGTTCATCGACGTGGTCGGGCTGTCCTTGTCCTTCACTGCCAGGGCGATGTAAACCGGCCCCTCGGGACGATTCTTCTTCGCCGCGATGTAGTACTCCTCGGCCGTACTGGTGGAGTTGAAGTAGCCGAACTCTTTCGTGCTCCCCTGCCCGCATTCCTTGTTCGTGCACTTGAAGATCGTGGAGAAGCCTCCCTTGCGCAACGCTTCTTCGTAATTCGCGAAGATCTCGCGCAACGATCGACCGTCCGGGCCGCGGAATCCGGCGCGAAGGACTCTCCCGGAGAGCTTTGCCATCTTGGGGCCGCTCTCGCCGGCCGGTCCGATCATCAGTTCGTACTCATCGAAGTCGACGATCTCCGGCGGGCCGGCAAGCCTGGAGCCGGGATAGGGCGTCACGTAAGGAATGGTGCTGGTCTGCTCTGCCAGGAGCGAAAGCGGAAGCAGTAATGAAAACAGGAACGCGGTTGTGCGCATAACGGCCATCATAGAGGATGCCGTCGGGGATCGCGGTGCTGATCGGACACTGGCTCGATCTCTACGTATCGATCGTTCCGGCACACGCGCCCGAGCCGCACCTCACCGGCTGGGAGCTCGCCCTCGCCCTCGGCGCGTTCGCGGCGGTGGGATGGGCAGCGACACGGCGGGAAGAGGTGGGAGCCCTGGAGGTCGCGACAACCTGAGGAGTGCGGTGCCGGGGTCGTCGGCCGCGAAGCGCCGATCGACTTCATGCCGCTCTGTCAAGCAGCGTGCCGGAGCGTGGGGGGTTCCGCTGCCTCCACGATCGGTAGACTCTCGCGGTCATCATCGTGGCTCGCTCGGGCGTGAAGGCGCGGCAGCGAGAAGAGTGTACTCGCATAACGTCGCGGCCTGACACTCGTCAGATCGGCAAAGGATTTGGCAACGACCACTCCCCGGCAAGAGTTTGACGGCGGACAGTGTCTCGCCGATCGAACGCTATGACCTTGACACGGCGCAGAACCTCTTGATCGAACGGACCGCGCGACCGTCGGGCTCGAGCCAGCGCCCGCGTGGCTCACGACAGAGTGGATCCTGCAGCAGTTCGGCGCGGATCCAAAGCGCGCGGTCGCGGCGTATGCGAAGTTTGTCGACGACGGCGTCGGCATCGAGCGCTCACCTTGGGACGATCTGGTCGGACAGATCTTCCTCGGCACGGCGGAATGGATCGAGCGCATGCAGAAGCGGATCGACGAGGAGCCGCGCAGCGAGGAGCATCCGCGCGCGCAGCGCCAGGTCGCGCGCCCGACGATGAAGACCGTCGTCGACGCGGTCGCGAAGACGTTCGAGAGCACGGCGGAAGTGGTCTGCTCGCGGGCGATCCCGGCCGCGCGAATGCTTGCGGCGAGGCTGGGATGGCATGACGAACTTCTGCGTCTCGGCCAGATCCGCGCTGCATTCCGCCTGCGAAGCAACGGTACGATCTCGGACCTGATCCGCCGCTGCGCGCGCGAGCTCGAGCGCGACCCGGTGCTCCGCGTCGCCGCCAAGTCCTGCCGCGCGCTCCTCTCCGGAGTGCCGCCGCCGCTCGAAGCGGTGCCGTTCTAGCCAGCACGCGAGCTCAAATTGCATCGCGCCATTCCTGCCGCAGGGCGGCAGCCTGCCGGCGTGCAGCGGTATGCGCGCGGAAGAGCCGGTGAACGTCACTTTTCGTGAGCCGGCGAGGCGCTCGCGCACCCGGCTCACTTTTCGGAACGATCCCAATCGCCGCTTTCGCGCGATAGACGTCGCCGGAGGTGGCATCGCGCGTATCGTCGAAATCGAAAATCAAAGATGTGACCCTATGTCTCCTGAAAATCGAAGATGTGACCCCTATGTCTCCGATGAGCGCGCGGTCGCGGCGAGGCTGAGATCTTCGATCCTCTCTTCACAGAAATCGCATTTCGTGCTCCAGACGGTGATCTCGGGAGGCGGATCGCTCGCGCAGGCGGCGAGCAGCAGCGATAGGGTAGCGAGACTCATCAGACGCATCGTCGATCCTCCGGAACAAACGGTCGGTCGTCACGACCCAACGCCGGTCGCGGCGGGTGCTGCATGGATCGGGGATGATGAATCATCGCACGCCGTGGTCGCCTCTCGTGGAAGGTCGATCGCGCGCGGCGGCGCGACCTCGTTCGGGCTTCGCAGCCGCGAGGCCTCCCGAACGAGATTTCCCCATTTCGTCCCTCTGTCCCGGCACTGCCTGCGCACAGCAGAACGTGAGATCGCTCACGTCGCGCTTTTGGCTCTCGCGGGAAAGTTGGCGAAAAGTTGGAAAAGTTGGGGTCTGGAAAAGCAACTTTTCCAGCGGCGAGAAGTGCAATGATGAAAAGCGGCGGGCAGTCCTCTCCAGTGGCGTTCAAGCGCCGGCAGCACCCGGTCGGCCGCC